>JAJFHL010000207.1 GCA_021775615.1 Hyphomicrobiales bacterium | reverse complement strand
GGCGGTCGCGGTGACGCTTTCGATGATCGCAACACCGTTCCTGCTCAAGCTTGACGACTTCATCCAGTCCCTGAAACCGAAGAAGGAGGCGCCAGCCTACGATATGATGCCCGATGAGCAGGGCCATGTGGTGATCGCGGGATTCGGCCGGATGGGGCAGATCAGTGCGCGCCTGCTCAAGGCCAAGGGCATTCCGTTCATCGCCCTCGACGCCAGCCCGCAACAGGTCAACCTGGTCAAGCGCTTCGGCAACGAGAGTTACTATGGCGATGCCTCGAGGCTCGACATTCTGCGCGCCGCGCAGATGGACAAGGCGGTGGCCTTCGTGCTGACGATCTCAGATGTCGACGTGTCGCTGCGGTCGGCCGGCACCGTGCGCAAGCACTTTCCCGACGTGCCGGTGATCGCCCGGGCGCGCAACCGCCAGCATGCCCACCGGCTGATGGATCTGGGGGTTACGATCATCCACCGCGAAACCTTCCTGTCGTCGCTGGAACTCGCCAAGGAAGCGCTCAGGAGCGCGGGCCTGGGAGAAGCCGAGGCGCGGCGCACCATCGACACCTTCCGCCAGTATGACCGGCAGCGGCTCTATGATGACTACACCGAGTCCACGGACCAGGAAAGGATGCAGGACCGAGCCAAGCAGGCGCAGCAGGAACTGGCCGACCTCCTGGCCCGCGACGCGGACGTGCTCGATTCCGACGAGGCGGCAGAGTAGTTCGGGTTTCTTGTGAGCATGAAATCTGTGCCGGCCCGCTCAAGCCAAGAGCAATCAGCTCTTCGACGCGTCGATCAGATCTACGAACCGCTTGAACAGATAGTGGCTGTCGCGGGGGCCGGGCGAAGCTTCGGGGTGGTACTGAACCGAAAACACCGGCTTGTCCTTGAGCGCGATGCCGCAATTGGTGCCGTCGAACAGGGACACATGGGTTTCGGCAATGCCGTCAGGCAGGCTGTCGCGGTCGACCGTGAAGCCATGGTTCATCGATGTGATCTCAACCTTGCCTGTTGTGTGGTCCTTGACCGGGTGGTTTGCGCCGTGATGGCCCTGGTGCATCTTGACGGTGTTGGCGCCGAGCGCCAGGGCGAGGATCTGGTGACCCAGGCATATGCCGAAGAGCGGCAGGCCGGAGGCAACCAGTTTCTTGATCTCCGGCACCGCATACTTTCCGGTTTCCGCCGGGTCGCCCGGACCGTTCGACAGGAAGATGCCGTCCGGTTTCATGTCTAAAATGTCGTCCGCCTTGGCGGTCGCCGGGACCACGGTGACACGGCAGCCGGCATCGGCGAGGCAGCGCAGGATATTGCGTTTGAGGCCGAAGTCGACGGCAACCACGTGATGCATCGGCTCGGTGAGCCTGCCATACCCCTTGCCCCATGCCCATGATGTTTCGTCCCAGTCGTAGCGCTGGGCCGAGGTCACCTCGATGGCCAGGTCCATGCCGTCGATGCCGGGCCACTGGGCGGCCTGCTCCTTGAGGCGGTCGATCTCGAACCTGCCGTCCGCCGAATGGGCGATGACGGCGTTGGGCATGCCGGCCTCGCGGATGAGATTGGTCAGGGCGCGGGTGTCGATGCCGCAGAGCGCGATGATGCCGCGTGACTTGAGCCAGTCGTCGAGATGGCCGGCGGCGCGGTAACTGGACGGGTTGGTGATGTCGGCCTTGAACACCGTGCCGCGCACGCCGGACGAGGCCGCCTGGTTGAAGGTCTCGATGTCTTCCGGGTTGGCCCCGACATTTCCGATATGGGGAAATGTGAAGGTGATGATCTGCCCGGCATAGGACGGGTCGGTGAGAATTTCCTGGTAACCGGTCATGGCGGTGTTGAAGCAGACTTCTCCGACCGCTTCCCCGGTGGCGCCAAGGCCGAAACCTTCGATCACCGTGCCGTCGGCCAGCACCAGGCGGGCGGTCTTCAGTGGAGTGCTCCAGGCGGCGGTCGGGCGAACCACGGGCCCGTCCGTGCGTTTTGCAGGCGCGGTCGACGTTGGCGTGCCGATCATCGGGAATCTCCTTGAGGGTGGCCTTGGAATAGTCTGTTTTTACGCAACATTCCAGTGTGTCGCCCGGCCAAAGCACAATTTAACCGACGCAGCGGCAAACTTTCGGCGCGGGAAACTAGAGAATCGCCAGATCGTCGTCAAGTGCGTGGTAAAATTTATTTTATGCAACAATTTCAAATAGTTATGCTTCTGTTTGGGGATTGCGCCACCGCCGCATGCTGGTCTATGGTGTTTGGTTCGTAAGGGGAATCGTAGGTTTAGTTATGGAGAGTGCCGTACGCGGGCGCATCAACGATGCGCTCAAAGTTGCCGTGAAGGCGCAGGACAAGCTGCGCATGTCGACCCTGCGGCTGATCAATGCCGCAATCAAGGACCGTGATATCGCATCACGTACAGATGGCGCCAATGGGGGAGTGCCCGATTCAGAAGTGATGGCCATTCTGGCCAAAATGATCAAGCAGCGAGACGAATCCGCCGTGACTTACGAAGGCGCGGGCCGGCTTGAGCTTGCCCAGCAGGAAAAGGACGAAATCGAGGTCATCAGGGAGTTTCTGCCGAAACAGCTGGATGAAGCCGAGATGACGTCGGTTTGTGAAGAAGTGATCGAGGAACTCGGCGCCAAGGGCCTCAAAGAGATGGGCCGGACCATGGGCGCTCTCAAGGAACGTTATGCCGGCCAGATGGACTTCGGCAAGGCGAGCAAACTGGTGAAAGAGTTGCTGGAGTAGCGAGATCACGATTGACCTGGGTGGCATCACCTAAGTCGATAAAACGTGATCGATCTCTATAAGTTAGAGCGGGATCGGACGGAAAACCGGTGTCCACTTTCCCTGATCCCGCTCGACGACCTTTCCACATGTTTTCCACGGCCGGGACGCGGCGGCGTGGCCTGGTGGCGCGAATCATCGAATCGCGCGGCGCGCTATATGCTATGGCATGTCCAGCCGTTTCAAACATGGGTTCCATGAATGAGGTTTTCGCCAGCGCTCCTGGATGAGATCCGCGCCAGGCTTCCTGTATCGGAAGTCATTGGGCGGAGCGTTGCCTTGAAGAAGCGCGGCCGTGAGTTTGTCGGCCTGTCGCCGTTCAACTCGGAAAAGACACCGTCATTCACAGTGAACGACCAGAAGGGGTTCTATCACTGTTTCTCCTCCGGCAATCACGGTGACATTTTCCGGTTCCTGGTGGAAACGCAGGGCCTGAGCTTCCCCGAGGCGGTTGAGCGTCTGGCGCAGGAAGCCGGTGTCGAGCTGCCGAAACACTCCGCTGAAGCCGAACAGCGCGAGCGCGTCCGCAAGTCGCTCATCGATGTGGTCGAACTGGCGGCCGCCTTCTACGAAGAAGCGCTGCAGTCACCGCAAGGTGCCGGTGCGCGCGGATATCTGGCCGATCGCGGCATCAGCCCGAAGACACAACGTTCATTCCGGATGGGCTATGCGCCGGGCGACCGCGGCGCCCTGAAGACCCATCTGGCCCATCAGGGGGTCGAGCCGGAACAGATGATCGCCGCCGGGCTGATCATCACGGGAGACGACATTCCGGTGCCGTTCGACCGTTTTCGCGACCGGGTCATGTTTCCCATTGGCGATGCCAGGGGCCGCGCCATCGCCTTCGGCGGCCGGGCGCTTTCGCCCGACGCCAAGGCGAAGTACCTGAACTCCCCGGAGACCGAACTGTTTCACAAGGGCGCCGTGCTTTACAATTTTGCACGGGCCCGCAAGGCGGCCTATGACACCGGGTCGGTGATTGTGGTGGAAGGCTATATGGATGCCATTGCGCTGAGCGCCGTGGGGATCGATCATGTGGTGGCGCCGCTTGGCACGGCCCTGACCGTTGAACAGCTCGGCCTGCTGTGGCGTATGGCGCCAGAACCGGTGCTGTGTTTCGACGGGGACGCGGCTGGTCTGAAGGCCGCTTACAGGACACTTGAAATCGCGCTGCCGCTTCTCAAGCCCGGGGTCTCTCTGCGCTACGCCCTGTTGCCGGAAGGACAGGACCCCGATGACCTGGTGCGCAATCAGGGACGCGATGCGGTCGATGCGGTGCTTGGCGCGGCGCGGCCCCTGGCGGACATGTTGTGGGTGCGCGAGACCGAGGGCAGGGACCTCTCGACGCCGGAACGGCGCGCCGAAATCGAAACCAAACTTGAGGCGGCGCTTGGCCTGATCGCGGATGAAAAGGTCAAGCGGCACTACACCTCCCACGTCCGCGAGCGGTTGCAGGCCTTGTGGGGACGGGGACAGCAACGCTCATCGGGACCGGGAGACAGGCGCGGCTGGAGCGGTGGTACCGGATATGGACGGCGCGGCGGCAACCGTCGCCCAGCCGGGCTGACGCAGTCCTTGAAGCGGTCCGCGCTGGCGCGGGGTTCCGAGGGAGGCGAGGCCGGCACAGGGGGCGCGCGGCGGCGTGAACAGATCCTCCTGGTGACCGTCGCCAACCATCCGGAGCTCCTGGAGCGCTATTCGGAGGAATTTGCCGACATAGAGTTTACCACCACCGCGCTTGACAGACTGCGCAATGAGATTCTAGACATTGCCGCCCTAAGTGCGCCACTTGACACCAGTCGCCTCGATGACCAGCTTGAGGAACGAGGCCTGCTTCAAAGCGTAAGGCAAGTTGGCGCCGGGCTGACGCATAAGAGCGAGTGGTTCATGGAACGTGATGCCGCTGTCGCCGACGCGGAAACGGGTTGGCGGCACATATTGCATTTGCACCACAAGACGCTCACATTGCAGAGAGAGCTAAGATCGGCGGAGCATGCGCTTGCCGACGAGCCCAATGAGGAAAACCTTGCGCATCTTAACGATATTAGAGAACAAATCAGATCAGCGGTTGGGGAGGAAGCAACCATAGAGGGGTTTGGAGAAGCTTCTGGCCGGATGTCGGGTCCTATTGGATAGGGCCGCGGCGTTATGCTTAATGCGTGATTAAGACACTTTGACTTAAATGGCCCGTGGTACGTGGTGTAATGGTGCCTCAGGCAGGGTTTTATGCGCAGTAAGAGTTGGCCGGACCGGATGAGCGCTGAACCCTGTGAACCTCTCTTCCCAATTGTAAAGCCTTGATTATTCGGTGAGCTGGAAAAAGCTCCCGTGGAGTGTGCGGATGGCAACCAAAGTAGCTGAAAAGAAAGAAAAAACAGAGACACCCGCGGAAACGCAGGATGGTCCATTGCTCGACATGTCTGATCAGGCGGTCAAACGCATGATCAAACTGGCGAAGCAGCGCGGCTTCGTCACTTATGAAGAGCTCAACGAGGTCATGCCATCGGAAGAAGTCTCCTCCGAGCAGATCGAGGACACGTTGTCCATGCTCTCGGAAATGGGGATCAACGTGGTGGAAACCGAAGAGGAATCCGAAGAGCAGCAGGAAGGCGAAACCGCCGCTGCCGAGCCCGGACTTCCGGTAAAACAGGAAACCAAGGCCTCGGAGCCTGTCGAGCGAACCGATGATCCGGTGCGCATGTATTTGCGCGAAATGGGCTCGGTGGAGCTCCTGTCGCGCGAAGGCGAGATCGCCATCGCCAAGCGCATCGAGGCCGGCCGGGAGGCCATGATCGCGGGGCTTTGCGAAAGCCCGCTCACCTTCCAGGCCATTATCATCTGGCGTGACGAACTGAACGAAGGCCGCATTCTGCTGCGCGACATCATCGATCTCGAGGCGACCTATGCGGGCCCGGACGCGAAGGCGCCGGTTGCGCCCGTAACACCGGGCGAGGGCGAAAATCCGCAGGCCGCGGGTGAGGCGCCGGCCGACGGCAAGAGCGATGAAGACAAGAGCGGCGAGGGCACCGAAGCCGAAGCCAGTGAGGGCGAAGAAGAAGAGGATGACGACGACGACGCGGAGAACTCGTTGTCTCTCGCGGCGATGGAAGCCGAACTCAAGCCGCAGGTGGTGGAAACCTTCGACCGGATCGCGTCGAGCTACAAGAAGCTGCGCCGCCTGCAGGACCAGTTGGTCGAGCAGCGCATGAAGAGCTCCGGCCTCAGCCCGTCCCAGGAACGGCGTTACAAGAAGCTGCGCATCGAGATCATCGAGGACGTCAAGTCGCTGTCGCTCAACAACAACCGGATCGAAGCGCTGGTCGAGCAGCTATATGACATCAACAAACGCCTCATCGGCCTCGAAGGCCGGCTGATGCGCATGGCGGACTCGTTCGGCGTGCCGCGTGAAGAGTTCCTCACCCAGTATCAGGGCAACGAGCTCGATCCCAACTGGATGCGCCGGGTCGGACGGCTTGCCGGCCATGGCTGGAAAGACTTCATCAAGAACGAGCGCGACAACGTCAAGACCGTGCGCACCGATGTGCAGACGCTCGCGGCCGAGACCGGCCTTGAAATCTCCGAGTTCCGCCGCATCGTGCACACCGTGCAGAAAGGCGAGCGCGAGGCGCGCCAGGCCAAGAAGGAAATGGTCGAGGCCAACCTCAGGCTGGTGATCTCGATCGCCAAGAAATACACCAACAGGGGCCTGCAGTTCCTCGATCTGATCCAGGAAGGCAATATCGGCCTGATGAAGGCGGTCGACAAGTTCGAGTACCGCCGCGGCTACAAGTTCTCGACCTACGCCACATGGTGGATCCGCCAGGCCATCACCCGCTCGATCGCCGATCAGGCGCGCACCATCCGGATTCCGGTCCACATGATCGAGACGATCAA
>JAJFHL010000206.1 GCA_021775615.1 Hyphomicrobiales bacterium | reverse complement strand
AAGTTGTTGACCACCTTGGTGCGGATCCCGGCGCCGACGCCGCCGCAGCGGTGGATGACCGTGCCCATGGCGTCCAGCAGTGGCTTGACCTTCTCGAAGGCCACATCGTCGTCGCAGCCGATCATGAAGAGCGACTCGCCGACCTCCGCGTGGCTTACCAGCCGCCCGACCGGCGCATCGATGAACCCCACCCCGCGCCTGGCGCACTCCGCCGCAACCTTGTCGGTGCCAAGCGGGGCAATGGTGCTCATGTCCATCAGGACCGCCCCTTCGGCCAGTGCCTCCAGCACGCCCCCTGGCTGCAGCACCACCTCATCCACCTGCGGTGTGTTCGGCAGCATGGTGACGATGATTTCGGCGCGCTGCGCTGCGTCCGCGACCGAGGCTGCAAATTCGGCCCCGAGATTGTGCAGCGGCGCCATGCGTTCGGGATCGATGTCGAACACGGTCAGCTTGGTGCCCTTGCGCAGGATGTTTGCCGCCATCGGCTGACCCATGGCGCCAAGGCCGATAAACGCGATCTTAGCGGTCATAAAAAATCCCTCCCTCGGCCCGCCGCAATAGCATGATCCGGCCGCCACCAGAAGCGGTGCTTATACAACACGCGCCGCTTCGCACATACGGGTCAGTTTGGCGTGGGTCCGCACGGGCGCGGCCGCGCAATCGCGTTGATGCGTCCGTCACTGTCCTGCGCTATACCGGCGCCATCGCAACTCTCGCATGGCCGCCCGCATGAAATTCATCCACATCACCGACCTGCATCTGGTCGACCCGTTCGAGGACCTCTGGGGCATCAATCCCTATCGTCGCCTCGACGCCTGCCTGACCGACATCGAGACTTCGCACGCTGATGCCGAGTTCTGTGTCATCTCAGGCGATCTCGCCGACCGCGGCGAGCCTGACGCCTACAGGGCGCTGCGCAAGCGGCTGCAGGGGTTCCCGGTTCCAACCCTTTTGATGCTCGGCAACCACGATGACCGGGCGGCCTTCATCAAGACCTTCCCGGACGCGCCGTTGGACGACAATGGCTTCGTGCAACACGAGCACCGCGCCGGCGGCCATGTCTTCTTGTGCCTCGACACACTGAAGGGCGAGGGCTCGTCCGGCACCCTTTGCGAGGCGCGCCGGGCCTGGCTGTCACAACGCCTCGCCGCGGCCGGCGACATGCCGGTCTGCATATTCATGCATCATCCGCCATTCGACATTGAGCTGCCCTACATGGACCGGCTCAAACTGGAGGATCCAGATACATTTGAAGAGGCGCTCGGCACCAAGTCCAACATTCGGCATATCTTTTTCGGCCATGTGCACCGGCCGGTCTATGTCAACTGGAAGGGTATTCCCTGCACCGCTCTGCCGGCACTGTGTCATCAGGTCCCGCTGCGGCGCGAAACCGTGATCTCGCGCTATTCGGACGAACCGCCCATGTATGCGGTGGTGGACGTCTTCGAAGACCGGTTCGTGGTCAATGCCGACTGCTTCATGCATCGCCAGGACTGCAAGATGCCACCGAACAAATCGTGACCCCCAGCGTGATAACTTTCATTTCCCGGGCGCGGCTTTTGCCAAATCTTCGATTTGGTCGCAAAAGTCAGTGATCCGGGATCCATGGGCGACATGCCAAGGCTGCGGCGTTCCGCCCCTGGATCCCGGATAGCGCGCTTTGCCAACGAAATCACAGATTTCGGACAAACCTGCTTCCGGGACGTGACGTGGAAATCCCCTCACCCGCCGATGGCGGGAAACGCTTGCTCCGGCTTATAGGTCTTGAAACTCTCCAGATCCTGGTGGTTGCACTGGCGCTGCCATTTTGTGCCCGGCATCACCGCGGCGATGCATTTGTATTTCTTGCGGTATTCATCCGTCGCGGCGTTTTCCTCGATGGCGATCGCGACGATGCCCGCAACAGTGCCGCCCTGGCGCTCAACCAGTTCGATGGCTCCCGCCATCGTGCCGCCGGTCTCGACCCACTGGTCGACCAGCAACACTCTCGTGCCAGGAGCAATGGCGGGCTTGCGCATTTCCATATCCTGAGTGCGTCCGGAATAGTTCGTGAATGTTGCCGCGTCCGTGTCGACACAGAGCTTGCCCGCCTTGCGGATCGGCAGCATGCCGACCCCCAGCCGTGCCGCCATGCCCGCCGCCAGCACAAAGCCCATGGCATCGAGTCCCGCGACCACATCGACTTCGCGGCCTGTATAGGGCGCGCAAAGATCGTCGAGCAGCGCGTGGAACGCGGCCCCGTTGATGTAGATCGACGTCGGGTCGAGCCAGGCGAATTTCGGGCCCTTGGTGTTCGGCGCCATCAATGGCAGATACCAGCGGTCGTCGCGGTCGTCAGGTTCGACCCCGCCGGTCAGTGCGTGGTCGCGCACCGCCTTGATCAGCCGCCGCAGCCGGGCCGGATCGATATTGTAGAAATCGCCATCATGATTGATGCCGGTTGCCACCAGAATGGCATCCACCAGGCCGGCGTAGAGATCGACATTGTCCGGCGTGACGCCGGAGGCAACCGCCAGCGGATGATCGCCGCAGGCCGTCCGGAAGGTTTCGATCTTCGCCAGTTCGGCCGCTTCGCCGGTGGCGGTGCCAGAAGTGGTCACCGCGTCCATGTGGCGGCAGGCCATCTCCGCCGCCAGGCCATAGTCGGATGGGGTAACCTCGCGCTGCTTCTTGAAGGCGGTTCCGCCGAAGTAAAGCCCGCGCCAGCCGCTTGCGGCGCGCGCCGCATCGATCGCCTGCGCTTCGGTCTGCGCCTCCGCGCCCTCGTCGATGCGGGCATCATCAGCCCAATAGGCGTCGACCTGAATGCCTTTGTCCTGCAGCTCGCCCAGAATCGGAAAAGCGTCAACACCGGTCACGCCAAGAAAATTCACGCCGAGCCAGACCGACGGAAACGCCTCGCGCACACGCTCGATTATGGGAAGCAGGTCTTCCCTGGGAAAGTCGTGGTTGATGAGGAACACGCCGTGTGCGCCCTCGGCGATTGCCACGCGCACGTTGCGCATGGCCTGGGGCACATCTGCAACATGGATCACCGGCAGCACGGCGGGGCCGGCGGATCTGAAGGCCTTGCGGAATTCGGTTCGGGTCATGCTGCCTCCATTGCGTCTGAGCGCCCGTGACTGAGAGAGCGCATCGGCAGACTATGGGTCGACTTGAAATTTAGAAAATTAATACTCATAATGTTTCCATAAATGAGAATAATGATATGTCCGCGACGAACCTTCCCACCGACCTGCTTCGCACCTTCATAACGGTGGCCGATCTCGGCGGCTATACCAAGGCCGGCAATGTGCTCAGTCGGACGCAACCCGCGATCAGCCTGCAGATGAAGCGCCTCGAGGATCTGCTTGGCGAAAAACTGCTGGTGCATGACGGGCGCACGGTGCATCTGACCTCCGACGGCAAGGTGCTGGCCGGCTACGCGCGGCAGATCCTGCGCCTCAACGATGAAGCCGTCGGACGGTTTCGCGCCACCAGCGTGGGTGGGCCGCTGCGCATCGGGCTGCCGACGGACTATGCGGTGACTTACCTGCAGCATGCGGTCACCCGGTTCGCCCGTGACAACACCGCCGTCGACCTTGAAATCCGCTGTGACGTTTCACGCACCTTGCTCGACGAGATCGCCACCGACAGGCTCGACATCGCCGTCGCCCTGATCAATGAGGCCGACGACCGGTATCTGGTCCGCGCCTGGGAAGAGCATCCGGTCTGGGTCAGCGCCCGCGATATCGACCCGCGCACCATGACGCCGCTTCCCCTCGTCACCCATCCCGAAGGCTGCGAGTACCGCAACCGCATTGTCGAGGCCCTCAATCGGGACGAACGGGAATGGCGCATTGCCTATTCGAGCCCGGGCATCACCGGTCTCCAGAACGCCGTCGCCGCGGGTCTCGGCGTCAGCGCCCTGACCCGCAAGACCACCCGCGACGACATGCGCGTGCTCTCCGGTGACGACGGCCTGCCGCCGCTAGAGAAGATCAGGATCGGCCTTTTCTACAAACATCCCCGACAATCCACCGCCGGTCTGAAACTGGTCGAACACCTGATCGGCGATCTCGACGAGGCGGCCGACGGAGACTTCATGCCGTCGGCGCATCCATCACCTCGACGCTTATAGGTCCATTACAGGGATAAATTTCCCAAATGGCACCTCCCCCGCTACGCTTGGCATGGATAGTTGTGTACGCGTGCGGACAGAGCTCTGGACTCCGCGCTTTCCTGCGCGATACCGTGTCCCGCCGCCGAGACGGAGCAATTCAACGATAAGGGCCCGGCGAAAAACAAGCGCACGGACCACCCGAGGGAGGACATCACATGGCGAAATCAGACAACGGCAAGCGCATCCGCACGACCCGCCGCAAGCTGCTGCAATACTCAGGTGCGGCGGCGGGCGTCGCGCTTTTCACACCTTATGTGCACCGCAGCTGGGCGCAGACCGTGGAACTCAACATGCTGTCCTGGTACGGCCTTGCCGAACCGGACATGGTCGAAGAGTTCGAAGCGCAGAACAACGTCAAGTTCAAACCGAAATACTATGCCGGCGGCGACAACATGCTGGCCGCCCTGGCACAGTCTCCAGCCGGCACCTTCGACATCATCCACACCGATGCCGAATATGCCCGCATCCTGATCGAACGCGGCGATCTTGTCGATGAACTGGACCCGGCCGACTATCCGTTCGACGACATGCAGCATGACGACTTCACGAAGTTCCCCGGCCACTGGAAGGACGGCAAGCTCTATTCGGTGATGACCCGTTTCGGCCATCTCGGGGTCTCCTACAACACCGAGGCGGTCACCCGCGAAGAGGCCATGTCCTACGACGTGTTCTGGAGTCCCAAGGTCAAGGGCAAGGTCGGGCATTTCGACTGGCACCTGCCCAACCTCGGCGAAGTCAGCCTGCTCAACGGCAACACCGACCCGAGCCCGTTCGACATCAGCGACGCCGCCTGGGACAAGCTCAAGGAAAAAACCCTCACCCTGAAGCCCCAGGTCAAGGGCTTCTTCGACTACGGTGGCACCTTCGCCTCGCTCAAGAACGGCGAGATCCTGGCATGTGTCGGCATCGGCGACTGGGTCACCGGCGTGGTCGCCAAGGACGGCGCACCGGTCGACTCCGTGGTGCCACGCGAAGGCGGCATCCAGTGGACGGAATCCTATTCGATCGTTTCGAGCTCGACCAAGAAGGACATGGCCAAGAAGTACATTCAGTACACCCTGACGCCACCAGGACAGGTCCGCTCCGCGAACATGGCGGCCTATCCGGGGTTCTGCGTCACCAAGTCCGGCCAGGCGGCTCTCATCGAGCAGACACCGGACGAAGCCAAACGCACCAGCCAGATGCCGGGCATGGCGAACCATCCGGTGACGCTCATCAAGGAAGGCCGCATCCACTATCGCGACACGCCCAAACAGCAGTCGCTGGAAGACTGGAACGAATTCTGGTCGGAATACAAGAACGCTTAAATCCACACCCTCCCGGACGGGCCGGTTGCGAAACCGGCCCGTTTGCATTTCACTGACAGGCACTGTCGGGGCAACAACAGGCGCGAACGCCGATATGACGGACGACACCGCAGGCCGGATCGCTGATCCCTCCGCCGCATCCTCGGCGCGCGGCAGGACGGGCCTCTATGCGCTGGTCTGGCGCGTGCCACTCCTTGTCTGGCAGTTTCTGTTCTTCGTCGTGCCATTGGCGTTCCTGGTCTACCTGAGCTTCTGGCTGGTCAAGAACTACCGCATGATCCCGGGGTTCGACGCGATAAACTGGGTCAAGATGTACTCCAAGGGGTACTTCTGGGATGCCTACTACCTGACCTTCGCCATGGCCGCGGTCGCAACGGTGGTCGCATCGGCCCTGGCCTTTCCCTGCGCCTACGCCCTGTCGTTCAAGGTGTCCGAAACGGTCCGGCGCTGGGCGATCTTCTTCCTGATCATTCCGTTCTTCACCAGCTACCTGGTCCGTATCTACGCCTGGCAGGTGATCCTGGCCGAGAACGGTGTCATCAACGGCCTTCTGGCGCTGCGGGATCTGGGCCCGGTCGCAATGCTCAACACCAAGTTCGGAACCCTGGTGGGCTATCTCACCTTGTGCATGCCGCTGGTGGTGATCCTGCAGACCTTTTCACTTGCAAATGTCGACCGAAACCTGATCGAGGCGGCTCACAATCTTGGCTGCGGGCGCATCCGCACCGTCTTCACCGTGATCGTTCCGCTCGCCAAGGTCGGGCTCATCATCGGCGCCGTGTTCTGCTTCATCCTGTCCTTCGGCGACTTCGTCAGTCCTTACTATCTTGGCGGTTCTCGGCCGCCCACGCTGAGCATCCTCATCATCGACACCACCAAGTCGGGACAGCAATGGCCCAAGGCCGCGGTGGTGGCCGTCACCATGATCGCCACCTTGCTGGTCGTCGCCTTCGCCGCCGTCGGCGCCGCCTACAGGAAGCCGAAATGACCGCCGACCGCGCCATCACGATCTTCCTGCGCCTCTATATCGGTGTGGTATTCTGCTTCGTCTTCGCACCGATCGTCGCGAGCTTCGTCTTTTCGTTCAACTCCGACCGCTTCCCGACCGTCCCTCTCGGCCACTTCACGCTGCACTGGTACGAGACCATCTACAACGACCCGGATGTGTGGGACGCCTTGCAGGTCTCTGTGCTGACGGCGCTGGCGGTCTCGGTGGTCTCGACCTTTATCGGCTTCTGCACCGCCTATACCGACTTTCGCTACAAGTTCTTCGGCAAGAACGCCTATCTGGCGCTCGCCCTCCTGCCGCCCACCATTCCCCTCGTCATCATGGGCCTTGCCATGCTGGCCTGGCTGTCGCGCATCGGCATGTCGGGGCAGATCTATTCGATCATGATCGCCCATGTGGTCATGTGCACCCCCTTCGCCATGGCAATCATCCGCCTGCGGCTGGCCCAGATGGACCCGAGCCTTGAGGCCGCCGCCTGGAACCTCGGCGCCAGCGAATGGCGCGCCATGCGCAGCGTCATCGTGCCTTTCGCCCTGCCGGCGATCATTTCCGCCATGTGCCTGACGGCGGCCGTCTCCTTCGACGAGTTCGCCGTTGCCTGGTTCGTCTCCGGCCTCAACAAGTCGATCCCGGTGGTGATCCTGGAAGTCCTGCAGGGTCAGGTCGACCCGCAGATCAACGCCATCGGCACCTTCGTGTTCCTCACCTCGATGACCCTGGTCGTCATCGCGCAGGTTCTGCTCATGACAAGGTCAAAGAAGGAACAGCCGGCATGAGCGAGCCCCTGGTTGTCTTCGAGAATGTGGTCAAGCGCTTCGGCGATTTCGTCGCCGTCCGGCAGCTCGACCTCGAAATCGAAAAGGGCGAGTTTCTCGCCATCATGGGTCCGTCGGGCTGCGGCAAGACCACCACCTTGCGCATGCTGGCCGGGCTCGAACAGCCGACCGATGGCGAGATCCGCCTGTCCGGCAAGCGTATGAACGAGGTCAAGCCGTCGGAGCGCGACACCCCGCTGGTGTGGCAGACCCTGGCGCTCTTCCCGTTCCTCAACGTGCGCCAGAATGTCGAATTCGGCCTCAAGATGCGCGGGCTAGACGCCGCCACCCGCACCGCCAAGGCGATGGACTGGCTCGAGCGGCTCGAGATTGCCGAGTTCGCCACGCGCGACATCTCGCAGCTTTCCGGCGGCCAGCGCCAGCGCGTCGCGCTCGCCCGGGCGCTTGTCACCGAGCCGGAAATCCTGCTTCTCGACGAACCGCTGTCGGCCCTCGACGCCAATCTGGTGATCCGCATGCAGAGCGTTCTCACCAAGTTGCAGCGCGAGCTCGGCATCACCTTCGTCTACGTCACGCACTCCCAGTCGGAGGCCTTCGCCATGGCTGACCGGGTGGTGATCATGTCCCAGGGCGAGATCGAACAGATCGGGGGGCCGCGTGAAATCTACCGCGCGCCGATCAGCCGTTTCGTCGCCGAATTCGTTGGCCGCAACAACATACTGACCGGCAAGGTCGCCAAGGTCGCGGGCGGCAAGGTGACGGTCGACACCGATGCCGGGACCTGCTCCGCGCCGATGCCGCAAGACCGCAAGCTCACCGCCGGCGACGCGGTGAGCCTGGTCGTCAGCGCCGACGTGATTTCGGTTTCCAATGCTAAGCCGAAAGGCGAAAATATTGTCGCCTGTGAGCTGATCTCCGAGGAGTTTGTCGGTTCCATGGTGACGCTTTTCCTGGAAACCGGATCCGGTGTCGAGCTCAAAGCCCAGATTCAGCAGCGCGACATCGAAGAACTCGACACCGAAACCGGCGCACGCGCCTGGCTGAGCTGGCCGACCGCCAATGTCCACCTGCTGCCCGGCTGAACAGGAGAACGCCCATGATCAAGAACCCGATCCCCTGGCCCAACGGTGCGCGCTGCGCCTGCTCGATCACCTTCGACATGGACGCGGACAGCCTGATCCACATATCGCGCCCGGTTGACGGCCACGACCGGCTCTATCCCATCACCATGGGGAAATACGGGCCCACCGTCGCCATCCCGCGCATTCTCGAGACCTACCGCCGCCTCGGACTGCAGCAGTCGTTCTTTATACCGGGCTGGTGCGTCGAGCAGTATCCCGAGGCGGTTGAGGCCATTCTCGCCGGCGGCCATGAGATCGGCCATCACGGCTATCTCCACGAGGACCCGACCGAGCACACCGGCGCCGAGCAGGAATACTGGTTCGACCGTGCCTTCGAAGCGCACAAAAAGGCTACCGGCAAGCGGCCGCGCGGCTATCGCGGACCGGTCTACAACGTCAACCAGGGCGTCATCGACCTCCTGATCGACCGCGAGTTCGTCTACGATTCCTCGCTGATGGCCGACGACATCCCCTATGTGATGAAAACGCAAGCGGGCGAGCTTTACGAGATGCCGACCCACTGGGGCACCGATGACTGGCCGCCCTTTGCCCATTATGCCGAGATCGACTACATGATGCCGGTGCGCGGCCCCTCCGACGGACTGCGCGCCTTCTTCGAGGAATTCGACGCCCACTATGAGGCAGGCGGCTTCTGGATGCCGATCGTCCACCCGTTCCTCACCGGCCGCCTGGCGCGGTGGCGTCAGATGGAAGCCTGGCTCGAGGAGGTCCTCAACTCCAAGGACGTATGGTTCGCCCCGCTCGAAGACATCGCCGCCCATGTCAGAGCCGTGACGGATGCCGGCGACTACACCCCGCGGGTCGACAACCTGCCCTATTACGACGCCCCGGTCAGACTTGGATGACGCAGGTGGTCACTGCAGACTTGCAGACCTACACTATCGTCGCTCCGGCGAAGGCGGGAGCGGCGGCATAGAAAGAGCGCCAGGTGGAGCATCATCATGCTGAATGAAACCGACACAAAATTCCTCCGCATCGCGTACGAAGAAGCCAAGGCGGGCTACGACGAGGGCGGGTGCCCAATAGGATCGGCTCTCGCCGAAGGCGACCGCCTGATCGCCCAGGGACGCAACCAGCGGGTCCAGCAGGGCGACCCGATCGCCCATGGCGAAATGGACTGCCTCAGAAAGGCCGGCCGCCAGAAGTCCTACCGCGCCATGACCCTCTATACCTCGCTGAGCCCCTGCATGATGTGCACCGGAACCATCATCCAGTTCGCCATCCCCCGCGTCGTCATTGGCGAAAACGAAACCTTCGGCGGCAACGAGGACTTCCTGCGCTCCAAAGGCGTCGAAGTGATCGTCGCCGACGACGCCGACTGCAAGGCCCTGATGACCCGGTTCATCGAAGAGCAGCCGGAACTTTGGAACGAGGATATCGCAGAGGAGTAGGCGGTATCTACTGATCCGCCACCATCGTGCGATAGAGCAGCCTGCGGTCACGTTGCGCATCGAACCGCGTTGCGGTGTGCATCACAAAAAGATTGTCCCAGATCAGAAAGTCGCCGTCGCGCCACTCGTGCCGGTACTGAAAGTCCGGACCGACGGCGTGTTCGAACAGCGGTTGTGCGACCCTCACCGATGCCTTCTCCGAAAGGCCCTCAATGCGGCTCATGACCTTCGGCACGACGAAAAGCCCCTTGCGCGCGGTGTGCGGGTGGACCCGCACCACCGGATGGGAGACAGGGGGATTGGCCGTGATCGTTTCATCTCGCAGGGGTGGCCGGGAAGGATCGGTCTGTCGAAAAAAGGCATACAGGCGCTCGACTGAATAAACGCCTTTGAGATCATCGATCCGCGCCTTGGTGTCGCCGTCCAGCGCGGCATAGGCGGCCTGCATTCCTGCGAACACCGTATCGCCACCCACTTTCGGGGTCTCCACTGCATAGAGCACCGTGTAGCGGTTGGGTCGGGGTTTGTAGGCATCATCGAAGTGCCAGTCCTCCTCAGCCGACGTCGCCATCGGATCCGGCATTCCGTCCGGTTTGACATTGCCGATGAGGGTCACATCCGGTTCGCCGGGGCAGCTGTAATGTTCGGCCTGTTTGCCCGGCCGCGGCTGCATCAATCTGAATCTCTGCAACGGACCCAGCTGCCGCGCCACGGACGCAAAGCCGTGAAGATCCAGTTGCTGATCACGGACCAGAACCAGCCCGTGCATGTTCAAGGCATCAAAAAGCTCGGCAGAAACGTTCCTTGCAGACGGCCCTGACAGGCTCAAACCGGTGATTTCAGCCCCCAGTGCCGCGGACAACCATCGCGTGGCGGGCTCATTGTTCGGCATCGTGATTCTCTGTAGGCTTCATCGCCAGCACCTGCAATCCTCCAAGGCGATGATGGTTCGATTCGCTGTACGTGTTCAACCTTCGGCCAGATCACTCATGAGACACATCTCCCACGAAAACCTCCGCGCCCTGGTGCGCGAAATCGTCGCCGCCGGCGGCAGCACCGGCGACGAGCCGCAGATGGTCGCCGACAATCTGGTCTATGCCAACCTCACCGGCCATGACAGCCACGGCGTCCAGATGATCCCGATCTACATGGCGGCCGTCCTCTCCGGCGATCTGGTGCCCAACCGGCATGCCGAGATTGTCCAGGACCATGGGCCCGTCCTCACCGTCGACGGCCATGCGGGTTACGGCCAGGTGATCGGCGTCGAAGCCATGGAGATCGGCATTGCGCGGGCCCGCGAACACGGCGTCTGCGTGCTCGCCACGACCAATTCATTCCACCTCTGCCGCATCGGCGCCTGGGGCGAGCAATGCGCCCGCGCCGGTCTCGTCTCGACCCACCACGTCAATGCCATCGGCAATGGCGGCCTGGTGGCGCCCCATGGCGGCACCGCGGCGCGGCTCTCCACCAATCCGTGGTGCTGCGCCCTGCCGCCGACGGAAAACAACCCGCCCTTCATCGCCGACTTCGCCACCTCCGTCATCGCCATGGGCAAGGTGCGCGTCGCCAGGAATGCCGGAAAACAGGTGCCGGAAGGCGCGCTGTTCGACGCGAATGGTCAACCGACCACAGAACCTGGCGCCATGCTGGAAGAGCCACGCGGCGCGCTGCGCATGGTCGGCGGCCACAAGGGCCACTGCCTGTCGCTCGCCAACGAGTTCCTCGCCGGCGCCCTCACCGGCGGCGGCACCGGGCGGCCCGAGAACGAGCATTCCGACTACGCCGTCATCAACAACATGCTCTCGACCATCATCGACCCGCGCCGCCTGACAGCGCCCGGCGCCTTCGAAAACGAACTCGACGCCGCCATCGATCATGTGAAATCCGCATCGCTGGAAGACTCGGACCAGCCCATCATGATGCCGGGCGATCCGGAACGCCAGACGATGGAAGAGCGGCTTGAGCACGGCATCCCCATGCCCGATGCGGCCTGGGCCGAGCTGGTCGGCGGCGCGGTAGCCGTAGGGCTGTCGGAGAGCGCGGCAGAGGCGTTGGCCGAAGGCAGGGCCGCGTAACTCAATACCCCTTTTCCTGTTGTCTTCGTCCGGCTTGACCGGATGATCCAGTATCCGCCGCACGTGCGGCTTTTGGCACGGCACCGGATGAAATCCCCGCATGAGGCGACTGGATTGCCCGGTCAAGCCGGGCAAAGACGAGTTGAGTACAGCCCTTCACCGGCCCGCCTTTTCCGATTTGTACAATCGCCACGGTTGCTTCATACTCAAGGTCTTTGGGGAACGGTGCCCGCCATGAGCGAGCAGAAACACATTGTTCTGTCGTCACACCCTCCTCGGGCAGACGCCCGGCCGCCCGAGATCACCTGGGGGGCCGCCAGCGCGAGCGAGCGCGGCCCGGTCATCGGTTCCATCAACACGCCCCAGCAACGCAACGTGATCGGCGTCCACTCCGGCGCCTACGGCCTTTATCGCGCGCTGGCCATTGCGGCCGGAACGCTCGACCCGGTGCACAAGCCCGATCTCACCAACACCTCGCCCACCACCCAGATCGGCCCGTTCCCGCAATGGAGCGACCCGGGCAAGATCGTGTCCATCGATCCATACGGACACATGGTGGCCGACGCCTTCTCGGAGCACCTCGAGCGCGGCTTCGACATCAGGCCGACCATCGCCGTCACCCGGGCCCGCATCCATCTGCCCGAGATCCGCGAGGCCATGGCGGCGGAGCGGGTCAAGCCCGATGGCGACGTGCTGCTCGAGGGCGGTGAGGTGGCGGTCACCAAGGCGGCCATCGAACCGGTCTGGTATCTGGCCGGTATCGCCGAGCGCCTCGGCACCACCGAGGCGGACCTGCGCCGGTCGCTGTTCGAATATACCGGCGGCATGTTCCCGGAACTTGTCACCCGCTCCGATCTGAAAGTGTTCCTGCCCCCGATCGGCAATATCTCGGTCTATATCTTCGGTGACATCACGGCCCTTTGGGACACGGCCCGCCAGGTCGCCTGCCGGGTGCATGACGAGTGCAACGGTTCGGACGTGTTCGGTTCCGATATTTGCACCTGCCGGCCCTATCTGACCCATGGTATCGAGGAATGTGTACGCACCGCGCAGGCAGGCGGCGCCGGCCTCATCGTCTATAACCGCAAGGAAGGCCGGGCCCTTGGCGAAGTCACCAAGTTCCTGGTCTACAACGCCCGCAAGCGCAATCCGGACGGCGACAACGCTGCGTCCTATTTCGAGCGCACAGAATGCGTGGCAGGCGTCGAGGATATGCGCTTCCAGGACCTGATGCCGGATATATTCCATTGGCTCGGCATCAGCCGCGTCGACCGTTTCGTCTCCATGAGCAATCTGAAATACGACGCCATGGTGGCCCAGGGAATCGAAATCGGCGAACGCATTCCGATCCCCGACGACATGATCCCAGAAGATGCCCGGGTCGAGATGGACGCCAAGAAGGCGGCCGGCTATTTCACCGACGAAACCGTCTCCACCCCGGACGATCTGTCCGGAACCAAGGGCCGCGCACTTGACGACTACTGACGTGGCCACCCGCTCCGACGAAAAAGCCGCCGCCTGGTTGATGACCACGGACGCTATCCGTGAACGCGCATCTATGATCCTCAAGGCCGGGCTGGCGGGAAGTCTCGAACACTTCGCCGTCCGGCCGGACCGGCTTGACGCCGCCGCGGACTATGTACGGGAAACCACGCTTGCGAACTACCCCGGCCTCGACATTCCCTATCATGCGCGCTGGCGCCACTTCGTGGTCGACGGCCACGACCGGTGGCGGGACTTGGCCGGCGGTCTTGAGCCAGGCGAACGCGGCCGCGCCGCCTTCGATCTGGTGGTCACATCGGTTCTGCTCGATGCCGGCGCCGGCGATGCCTGGAGCTACACCGACCCCCGGTCCGGGCGCGCGATCCCACGCTCGGAAGGCCTCGCGGTGGCCAGCCTCGGCGCCTTCGCGTCGGGCCTGTTCTCGAGTGACCCCGCCAGACCGTTCAGAGCCGATGCCGGGGCGCTGGCCCGGCTTTCGGCGGGTGATCTCGGGGCTGCGTTCCAGGTATCGGCGGACAATCCGCTTGAGGGGCTCGAAGGCCGCGCACAACTGATCAACGCACTCGGCGGGGCCGTCGCCGCACAGCCGGAGATCTTCGGATCCGATGCGCCGCGTGTCGGCGGTCTGTTCGACCATCTCGCCGCTGCGGCGGACGGAAGCGCGCTGGCGGCGACGCAGATCCTCGATGCGGTACTTCTGGGATTCGGTAGCATCTGGCCCGGCCGGACAGTGCTGGGCGGGCGCAACCTTGGCGACACCTGGCACCATCGCACCGCCGCAACCGATGATCCGACAAGCGGCCTTGTGCCGTTCCACAAACTGTCGCAATGGCTCTCCTACTCACTGGTGGAACCCCTGGAGGAAGCCGGGCTGACGGTGACCGGCATGGACCGCCTGACCGCGCTGGCGGAGTACCGCAATGGCGGTCTGCTTGTCGATCTCGGCGTACTGGAACCGAAGCACGGTGACGTGACCGGCAGGGCGCACCTCCCCGGCGACGAGATCGTCGTCGAATGGCGCGCCCTCACGGTGGCGCTCATCGCCGATCTGGCCGAGCGCCTGCGTGCGCGCCTGAACATGACGGCTGACGAGCTGCCGCTCGCAAAGGTACTGCAGGGCGGCACCTGGGCAGCCGGACGCCGCATCGCACAGGACAAACGCGCGGGCGCTGGACCGCCGATCACCATCGTCAGCGACGGCTCGGTGTTCTAACCGGCCGAAAAACGTATCGCAGGATTTATTCAGGAGGCGTTCAATGCATGAAAACCTAACCGTGGTCAGCCATCCCCTGGTGCTGCACAAACTGACGCTGATGCGCGACAAGCACACGCCGTCTGCCGTCTTCCGGCAGTTGCTGCGCGAGATCTCGCTCTTGCTTGCCTATGAGGTGTTGCGTGATCTGCCGACCACCACCAAGACCATCGAAACGCCCTTGCAGGAAATGGAAGCGCCGATCCTGAAGGGCAAGAAGCTGGTCTTCGCCTCCATCCTGCGGGCCGGCAACGGCCTTCTCGATGGGCTCCTCGACCTGGTGCCGTCGGCCCGGGTCGGCCATGTCGGTCTTTACCGCGATCCCGAAAGCCTCACGGCCATCGAGTATTACCTCAAGATGCCGGAAAACCTGAGCCAGCGGCGGGTGATACTGGTCGATCCGATGCTCGCCACCGCCAACTCGGCCTCCGCCGCCACCTCGCGGCTGAAGGAAGTGGGAGCCGAGGATATCAGGTTCCTCTGTCTGCTCGCCGCGCCCGAAGGCATCGAAGCCTTCACCAGCGCCCATCCCGACGTTCAGATCTACACAGCCGCGATCGACGAGCGCCTCAACGATCACGGCTATATCGTGCCGGGTCTGGGCGATGCCGGGGACCGTATGTACGGCACGAAGTAGGCGCAGAACACGATACCGCGCCTTGCCTTGGAACGAACGGTACACACTTCCCCGAAGGACTACGTTGCGAAATCGGTCGCAAACGTGCAATATCATTGCAGCAAATCTTTGATCCACGAGGGTCATGTCATGGTGAACAAAATCACGCTTGCAGCCGTAACGTGCCTGCTTGCAGTGAGCCTGCTTACGAACGCGACGGACGCCGGAAGCAAACCGCCTGAAATGCTCAGCGGAATCTCCGTCGCCGGCGCGTCGACGGCATCGCTTATCGCCAACGCGACGCGCGCGGCATTCGCGCACCGTGATGAGGACGACTACGGCTACGACTACGAAATTTCCACCAAGGAAAATGCCGTGGCGGCCTGTTTCCACGCCGCCGACCGCGAGGTGCGTCGCAAGCGCCGCGGGCTTCACGCAAGGCTGGACGAAGTCAAAAAAATCAAGCAGTCGGGCGAACGGGTCAAGGTGACCATGCTGGTCACCAACTTTTACCGGAACGGCAAGGTGCAACGCTGGATCAAGTGCCACGTTCAGCACGACGAAGTCATCTTCCTGAAATACAGCTGAGCGCGAAGGTCAGGTCAGCCGGCGAAGGGTCAGCCAAGAAGCGTCCTGAAACTTGCCATGCTGAGTGCGCCGGTCCGCCCGTCCTGATCGAAGTCGGGATTCCAGGCCGACATTGAAGCGGCAACGACGCGGCCCGTACTGCCAAGCCGCGCGAACACATTCTGCACCTGTTGCGATGACGGCCCGCCCGGCACCGGATAGTTGTGCGCCGGCGCTTCGCGCGCGTCGATCACATCGGCATCGAAGTGCACATAAAGCGGACCGTCGGGCAACATGCCCATCAGGTCGTTCAGGCCCGGCACCACAATCACATCCGAACCGTTCAGCAGATCGGCTTCGCCCGGATCAAGGTCACGGCCATCGCTGAGCAGCACCTTCGACGTCGCATGCGGCGTCAGTCCGACCGACCGTGGCATGGTCTGTTCTCCCAGGCCGACGATCATCGCCAGCGGCATGCCGCCGAGAAACCCGCTCGGGCTCGTCTCCCAGGTGTTGAAATCGCCATGCGCGTCGATCCACACCAGCGTCGGCTCGACGCCCGCGCGCTGCAGGCCGGCCATCACGCCGATGGTTGAACAGCAGTCGCCCGCAATGCTGACCGGCCGGTCGCCGGCCGAGAGGGTATCGGCCACGAAGTCGGCAATCGGGCGATGGGTCGAGGCGAGACGCACCTGTTCGCCATCCCCGGAAAATCCCGGATCGTTGACCATCCAACCGGGCTCCGCCATATCGGCAAGCTGCGGCACCGGCCGCTCAAGAAAATAGGGTGTGACGATCGTGCGATCCTGCATCGGGCATTCCCTTGTTGGGCGATCCGGCACACTGTAATCGCGCGTCTCCCCATTAACATCACAAATCATATTGACCGATCGTTCCAGACAATTCAGATTGTTGTGAGATCACGTTTAGAGCGGGATCGGACGGAAAACCGGTACCCACTTTTCCTGATCGCGCTCCAGGAGAACACGCCATGGCAAAGATCGAAATCTTCTCAGGTCCGCAATGCTCATATTGCAGTCAGGCGAAAAAGCTTCTGAGTGCCAAGGGCCTCGCCTACACGGATTTCGACGTTAGTGAAGACGCCGGACGCAGCGAATTCGCCAGGCGCCTGCCGCGGGCGCGCTCGATCCCCCAGATCTTCATCGACGGCGAGCATGTCGGCGGCTATGACGACCTGTGCCTGTGGGACCAACGCGGCCGCCTCGACGCCTTGCAGGGATAGCAACCCGTCACCCGGGGCTTGGCCGGCCGCGTCTGAGCCGCCGTCCCGAGCCGCGCAGCTCCAGAAGCGCCCGCACCGCCACCGATCCGATCACCAGGCCGCCGCCGATCAGCGCCAGGCGGCTCGGTGTCTCGTGCACGAAGATCCAGACCCACAGCGGTGACAGGGCAAATTCGAGCAGCATGAACAAGGTCAGTTCCGCCGCCACCAGATGACGCGACGCAACGATGAACATGCCGTTGCCGAGCCCGGACAGGATACCGCCCCACAGAAAGCACAACGCCATGTCGTGCAGGGAAATCTTCAGGTCGTCGTAACTCATGATCCCGGCCACCACGGCAATCATCAGTCCGGACACCAGTAACGTCGGCAGCATGTCGATATGCCGGTTGGACCGGACAATGACGGTAAAACCGGCAAACCCGCAGGCTGTCGCCAGGGCCATGAGATTGCCATAGGCCGAACCAAGTCCGAAGCCGTCGGCGACCATGATGGTTACGCCGAGCGCCGCCGCGATCATGGCCATCAACGTGACACGGGCCAGCTGTTCCTTGAGAAAAAACCAGGCCAGCCCCGCCGTAATGAACGGAATGGCGCTGAGCGTGAACATGGTGTTGGCAACGGTGGTGTTGCTGATCGCCTGGATGAAGGAGATCCCCGCCACGGCGATGAGCAGCCCGGCCCACACACCGGCCATGCCGATGCCGGCAATGCGCGCGAAGGTTTCGCGGCGATATTGCACGATGAGGATCAAACCGATGGCCGCCACCATGGCCAGCGCCCGGTAGAAATTGATCTGCCACGCATCCGCGTCCTGCATCGACCGCATGATCAGACCGCCGAAGCTGATCGCAACCGAACTCACGATCATCAGCATCATGGCAAAGCCGCGCCGCGGCATCACGGCGGCCTCTGAAGATACCGCCTCGTGCGCGGCGGCGGCCCGCGCGCCGACACCGGAGTCTCCGAATTCCCGCTCGTCCACGAAATACCTCCAGCCGTGCCCGATTTTCGTCAGGCCACCGGACTATAGTGTGATCTGGATCGCACCCGATACACAATTCGGGCGCCATATCCCGCCATGAGGAGACGAAGGATGTTAGGTCCAAACTGGCGAGACCGTGAGTTTGAAGTGGTTGAGGAATTGAGCGTCGAACTACGCCGCATGCTCTCCATGCTGGGTCATGTGGACGGCGCGCCAGCCAGGACAAAGGACCGCTCGGCACCGGCGAAAGAAGAAATCGAGGTGCACGGCTTCATGTTGTAGCGCCGGCTGCGGCATCCTCCGCGCCGCCGTCATCTTCGGTGACAGGGACCTCTTCGATATCGCCGGCGTCTTCGGTGTCGGCAGTATTCTCGGTGTCGCTGGAATCCTCGGTTTCGCCGAAGCCCTCGGGGCCACCGGCATCCTCCAAACCTCCAGCATCCTCCATGTCGCCGCCCGCACCACGCAGGCCTGAACACAGACATCCGAACACCCGCAGAAGATCCTCGACGTTGGCGCGCCCGTCGCCCGCCTCGAGCACCATTGCCGCTTCGGTCAAGGCGGCGCCGAGCACCGACACAAGAGCGCCGACAGGCAATGGCTCTATCGCGCGCATTTTCATTGCCCTTCTCAGCCCCATTTCGAGGCACGCGAGCGGATACTGGCGGTTGAGTTCCGACCAGTCTTGCCGTCCCAAGACAACCGGACCATCCACAAACACGATGCGTCTGACGCTTCTGTCGGAGACCGCTTCGAGAAAGGCGCGCGCCAGGGCGCCCAGCGTATCGAACGGATCGAGGGCCTTGTCGCCCAGAACCTCCTCCATCCGCCTGTGAACATCGCGCTGCTCGTCTTCAAGGATGGTACGAAACAGCTCCTGCTTGTCTTCGAACTCGAAGTAGAAGGCGCCGCGCGACACCGCGGCGGCAAGGACGATCTCGTCCACCGTCGTGTCACCATAGCCCTTGGAGGCGAACAGCCTGCGCGCGGCCGCAAGCAGGGTCCTGCGGGCTTCTTCGCGGCGGCTGTTCGGTGCACCGGGAGTTGCGTGATCACTTTCCATAGAGACCGACTCTAGGCCATGAACTCATAAATGGCACGCATTCTGCGCTGACGGATTTGCGTTGCGAGCAGGCGCAAGGGTGCCCGAAACCTTCCGGTTTTCAAACCTTTGCAACGCCCGCGCGGCGCACATCCGACGCGCCCGCAGGGTTAGGCCAGGAGGGCCCGTCTGCAGGCAAACAATGCTCGAACAGGCGCAAAGCCTGATCTTGCGCTTGTTTTCCAGCATTCGACCCCTCCTGACCAAACAGAATGTGCGCCATTTATGAGTCCATGACCTAGACCCTTTCTTCTTGTTACGGAAACGCTTGATAACGCCATATCCGTTCACTTGGCGGGGTGCGGGGGCGAGTCAAAAAAATAGCTCGCGGCCGGCGACACGCGCTAAAAGAAAGCGGGGCGATTCGACGGGAGACCGCAGGAATGGCGCAAACTGGTATATGGCGCACCGCAGTGATCCT
>JAJFHL010000205.1 GCA_021775615.1 Hyphomicrobiales bacterium | reverse complement strand
CGGCGTTATCGGCGTGGAGTATGCGACCATCTTTTCAGCCCTTGATGTGCCGGTCACCCTGATCGAATCCCGCGAGACGATGCACGACTTCATCGACCGTGAGCTGATCGAAGACTTTATCTATCAGCTGCGCGACCGCGGGGTGGTGATGCGCATGGGCTGCAAGGTCGACAGGATCGAGCGGGACGCCTCCGGCCACTGCGTCACCCATCTGGAGGGTGGCCGCGCGGTGCGCACCGAAGCCCTGCTCTATGCCGCGGGGCGCACCGGCGCCACCGCGCAGCTCAATCTCGAAGCCTGCGGCCTGGAATGCGACGAGCGCGGACGGCTCAAGGTCGATACCAGCACGTTCCAGACGTCGGTTCCGCATATCTATGCGGCGGGCGACGTGATCGGTTTCCCGAGCCTTGCCTCGACCTCGATGGAACAGGGACGGATCGCCGCCTGCCATGCCTTCGACGCCAACGCGCCGGAACCGCCTCAGTTCTTCCCTTACGGCATCTACTCGGTGCCGGAGATCTCCACCATCGGCATGACCGAGCAGGAAGTCATCGAACGCGGCATTGCCTATGAATGCGGTATCGCGCGGTTCCGTGAGACTTCGCGCGGACACATCATGGGCCTCAATGCGGGCATGATGAAAATGATCTTTTCGCTCAAGACGCGGCGCCTGCTCGGCTGCCACATCGTCGGCGAAGGCGCCACTGAGCTGATCCATATCGGCCAGGCGGTGCTCAACCTGAAGGGCACGCTCGACTACTTCGTCGAGAACACGTTCAACTACCCGACGCTGGCGGAGGCCTACAAGATCGCCGCGCTCGATGCCTGGAACCGCATTCCCCAGGAGTGAAGCTCTATCCCTCGCGCTCCAGCCCGGCCCAGATGTCCTCGACCCGCGCCTTGATCATCAGCGCCTCCTCCCAGCGGTCCGAGAGTTCATAGCCGTCGGCGCCGGTGATGGCGTATTCGGGCGGCCCCAGCTCGCACAGGAAGTTGAGCACGTCGTCCTGTTGCGCCCGGTCGCGCCATAGGCGGAAGCCCTCCTCCCACCATCGCGCGAACAGGTCGTACCACTTTTGATGCTGGGGAAAGGTGAGCTGCACCTGGATCTGCTCGCGCGAGGCGACCCGGCCCTGAAACGAGGCTGAGCGTTCGAGGATGCGGCGGATCAGGGCGTGATCGCCGTCGGACACCGGATAGCGGAATTCGCGGTCGAGCAGGAAATGCGAAAGGTCGGCGCACAGATCCATCTCCGGAATGGCGTCGATCAACTGCAGTGTGGCGAAGAGGTCATTGGTGATGCAGTTGCGATGGGTTTCGAACTGGATGGCGACGCCTTCCTCACGCGCCATATCGATCCATTGCCGGACCACCGGGATCATCTCTTCCACCGTGATCGGCATGACCAGGCCGATGATGTTGACGAAGCGGGCGTTGAAGTCTCTCGCCATATGCAGGCTCGGACGCAGGTCCTCGATCGATGCGGGAAAGGCGTTGATCATGCAGCCGAGACCGTGGCGCTCAAACAGCGGCCTGGTGGCAAGCGCCGTCGCCATGTCGGTGACGCCGAGGTCGATCGCCATGCCGTCGAAGCCGGCCTCGGCGACCATCTCGAAGGACTCTTCTTGAGACCGCTCCCGTCCGTCGGGACGGCGCAGTTCCATTGCCCACAGGGACTGGAAGATTTCAAGCCCCGGCATTGCCCGCCGCCTCGCGACGGCGCTGGCGCTCCTCGACAATCCAGTTCTCGTTGTCGGCAAAGTCCACCTCCGAACCCCGCCATCCAAGCTGCCGCATGACCTCCAGTTGGAAGCCCAGATACGTCATCGAATTGGGCGCAACGCCGGTGTTCTCGATGATTTCCTCATGCAGGGTGGAAAGGCGGTGGAACGGCACCGACGGAAACGTGTGGTGGGCGGTATGGTACTGCATGTTCCAGCCCATCCACCGCATCACCGGGTTGGTGCGCACGGTCCGCGTGTTGGCCCAGGTGTTGTCCTCGTGGGTCAGCCCGAGATGCTCAATCGTGTTCTGCAGTTGATGAACGCATTTTGTCGCGATCAACGGGGCGAGCCAGAAAGTGACCGCGGCCCAGGACTGGAACCAGAACGACAGGGCCGCGATTGCCGCATAGCCCGCCATGTGCCAGCGGGTCTCACGAACCACCCGGCGCTTGTCATCCGCACTCATGGGAATTTTGGTGTCGCGGCCGAACGTAAGCCGGAACAGGCGCGGAATCCGCGACGCCCAATAGGACATGCCGGACAGATAGAGCAGATAGGATGGCAGCGTCCAGCGCTGGCGGATCAGTTCGGTGTCGTGTTCCCAATCCTGGGTGTGGCGGTGGTGGGCGAAATGCTGGATCTGGTCGAAATCGCGCGGATAGAGCTGGGTGAAGCCGACAATCCGCCCAAATATCTCATTCAGTCTGCGGGTCTTGAACACCGTCCAGTGGCTCAACTCGTGCTGCGCCGCATAGAGAAAATTGATCAGGGTGCCGTGCAGGATGAACACGGGTACGGCCCACCATGTCCCCCAGGCGGCATTCAACAGAAAACCGGTCAGCACGATGGCGCCGGAGTGACTGGTCAGTTGCAACCAGCCGCGCAGGTCCGAGCGCTGGCTGAGCGCGCGAAGGCGCTTCGGCTCGATAAGCCCCTTGCGCGGAATGAAATCTTCCATGACGCCCTCAAAAGTCTTGCGTGCGTTGCACGCGGTTCATGCGGGACAGGCCTCAATCACCGATGACGGTGCGTATAATCCACTTGTTCATTTCGTGGACGGTGAATTCACGCGGGCCATAGGGACCCGGCACGCTTGCAATGGACCGCAGGCCTTCCTGCTGAACAGGGCCGATGCCGTTGTCCTCTTCAATGCCGATGATCCAGCGGTGAAAGTACTTTTCCGCGTCCTGCGCAAAGCCCGGGCGGGCAACGGTCGTCTCCGGGAAACAGAAGGCAACGCGAACTTGAGTGTGTTCAGGACCGAGCGGATGAAAGGTCACGCACCACAGACAGTCCTGGGTGCAAGCGAACTGGGTGTTGGGATAGAGCATGGTGAAGAAGGTGCCGTGCGCCGGTTCACCTTCGAGGCTCGCGATATGGGGAAACGGCGCCGTTTCGCCGGGCAGAACCGCAATGGAAGTCTCCTGGGGCATGTACAATGCGCACCAGTTGCCAGAGCACTGTACGGGCACGGAATGCTGCTGGCCCAGCGAACCGGCATGCACCGTGCCGGTGTGGTAGTCCTCCAGTGCGTTTTCAGCCAGCACCTTCCAGTTGCACGGCACGTCGTAGGTTTCGCGGCGGACCACCCGCATGGCCGCAAAATCGTAACACCGGAACCGCTCAGCGAAGTCGCCCAGGTAGGTTTCGAGCGCCGGCGCGTCGGGGTTTGCGGTAATCCACAAGAAGCCCTCGTAACTTTCCAGCCTGATTGCGATCAGCCCCCAGTCTTCCCGCGTGAACCCGGGAACCTCGTTCATCGACGGCGCGCCCCGGAGTTCGCCGGTCAGGTTGTAGGTCCATGCGTGATAAGGGCATGAGATGGTCTTGCAGGTTCCCTGCCCGGCTTCAATCAGCCGGGCGCCGCGGTGCCGGCAGGTGTTGGCGAAAGCGCGTACCTCACCGTCCTTGCCGCGAACGGCCAGGATCGGCCCGATGGCGAGATCGATGGACATGTAATCGCCGGCTTCGCGCATCTCGCTTTCATGGCCGATAAAGTGCCAGTTCGGCCGAAAACACCGCTCCATCTCGCGGCGGTGGAATTCGCCATCCGTGTAGCACCAGGCCGGCAGGGTCCGCGCGGCGCCGAGTTCGCCAAGGGTTGCCGCATAGTGAGCGGGGTCAAACAGCCCGCCATTGGACGCTGGCGAGGACGCTTTCGCGGGAGCTGCCGGCATGGTGCACATTCCTTCCAGCGATCATCTGTTTTCGAGGCGCCAAGACTATTTCGACATCGCTTAACCGTCCACCGGCAAAACTCCGATCACATTTCGTCAAATCGCCGGGTTTTCTCGCTACAGGGGGTTTGCTGCGGTGCCTGGGCGCACCATATCCATGTCCAACGGGCCCCGCCAGCGCGGGAATCAAGTGTGAGGAGATCTCCAATGCGAAACGGATTGAAAGCCGCCTTGGCTGCCGGCGCGATCGCCGCCGTGGGCGCCACCGGCTTTGCCTATCAGGCGATTGCCTACGACAAACATCGTGGTGACGGCTATCACGATGGGTATGGGAAACACCATAAACAGGGTGGCCACCACAAAAGCTACCGTGGCCACAGTCTCGACCGGCTGTTGGAGCGATTTGACAGCGACAGCAACAAGGAACTAACGCAGGAAGAGCTTAACGCGGCCCGCCAGGATCTCCTGAAAAAGCACGATGGCGACGCCAACGGTGAGCTTACGCTGGAAGAATTTCAGATGCTTTGGCTTGAATTCATGCGCAAGCAGATGGTGCGCAGTTTTCAGCATATCGATGAAGACGGCAGCGGCACCGTGACGGCGGAGGAGTTCGTCAAGCCGTTCTCGAAGGCGGTGCGGCATATGGACCGCAATGGCGACGGGGTCCTCAACTCGGACGACCGACGCCGCGGCCATCATAAAAAGGACACCGATCAGGACCAGCAGGAGAACTGATTTGGGCGTGCCCAAGGTGACAATATCACTGTCTCGACACAATGCTCTCTATAGTATTGTTTAGACTTCGTCAGCGAATCCTGTTGCATGATGATTTCGTTGGCCCCCATACGATGTATGGACATGACCGGAAGCGACATTCGCTGCCCCATCGTAGGGTCTTTTTGCACACGCGGAACGGTATGGAGTGATACATGAAGGTTGACCGCCGATGCTTTATGGGAGGCGTCGCAGCAATTGCCGTGACGGGCGTGCCGGCCATTGCCGGGGCATCCGAACAGGCAAGGTTGCTGCCCAACGAACCTTATGAAGTGGAAATGGCCGACCTCCGGATAATTCCACCGGAGTTTCGCAAGCAGCTTGTGGACTACGAAACGCAAGAGCTTCCGGGCACCATTGTCGTGAACACCTACGAGCGGCACCTTTATCTGGTGATGGAGAACGGCCAGGCCATGCGATATGGCATCGGCGTCGGCCGCGAAGGCTTTGCGTGGAACGGCGATGCCTCGATCAAACGCAAGGAAGTCTGGCCCGACTGGCGTCCGCCGGAAGACATGCGCGAGCGCGAACCCGACTTGCCCGAAGTGATGGAGGGCGGGCCGGAAAACCCGCTTGGCGCCCGCGCGCTTTATCTGTTCGAAGGCGATAAGGACACGCTTTACCGCATCCACGGCACCAACTATCCAAAATCGATAGGCACCGCCCAGTCATCCGGCTGCATCCGCCTGCTCAATCAGGACATCATCGATTTGTACCGGCGCGTGCCGCTGGGCTCGAAGGTTGTGGTGGTCGGACCCGAGCTTGCGCCGGAAGAGGTTCGCCAGTCTTTCCGGCCGAACCAACAACCGAAACGCCGCACCTTCGGTGAGAACCTGCAGAACATATTCGACATGGTCGCCGATCGCTGACCGGAACGGCAGGCAAATACCTGACTTTTACGACCTCAACGGCGCTGCGGTTCAAACCGCAGCGCGTGGACTTGTGCGTCTGTGCGCAGTCAGCGGCTATTGAGACTTGATTTGAATCGATTTGTCCTTATCTTTCGTATGGTTAGAGGGAACAGCAAAACACGGGACCCATCACCATGGCTTCTGAATTCCGGTTTGCTTTTATCGCGTTGGTTGCAGCCGCTCTGATCTCGCTGTCATCGGGGTTGTCTCCGGCCAGCGCATCGCCCGAGACATTCGTGAGGACGATTTCACAGCAGGTCCTGGCTGCCGCCAGAACCAACAACACATCGAAGTTCCGCGCCCTGCTACGTCAGCATGCGGATATCCGCGGCATCGCCAACTTCGCTCTTGGAAAATACAAGTCGAAGATACCGGCCGGGCAAATGAGCACATATTACAAACTGGCCGAGAACGACATGGTGAAATTCTTCGGCGAGTATTCGAGTTCGCTGAGCGGCAACTCGGTCACGGTGGGCCGAGTTTCCAAAAGCGGCAGCCTGATCCTCGTCGACACCAAAATTGACGGTATCGGCACCGCCGTATCGTGGCGGCTGATCCGGGCCGGCGGCTACAAGGTGCGCGACGTGCAGGTGCTCGGCATCTGGCTCGGCCACCTGATGCGCAGCTCCTACGCCAGCATCCTGCGCCGCTCCGGCTACAAGGCGCTGTTTACGTATTTGCGGGAATAGGCGCCCTAGCCAACGATTTCACCTTCGGAAAAGCACTGTGCGATCTCGGCTGCGGCGTTTTCAGCACTGTCGGAACCGTGCACCGAGTTTGCTTCGATGCTCTCAGCAAAATCGGCGCGAATCGTACCGGCTTCCGCATCGGCCGGATTGGTGGCGCCCATGACCTTTCGATTGGTGGCCACGGCGTCGTCGCCTTCCAGCACCTGCATCACCACGGGACCTGACGTCATGAAGGCAACAAGATCGTTGAAGAACGGGCGTTCCTTGTGAACCGCATAGAAGGCTTCGGCATACGCCTGGCTCCAACGCACCCGTTTCTGCGCGATCACGCGCAGTCCAGCGCTTTCCAGCTTGTCGATGATTTTTCCGGTGACGTTGCGCCGGGTGGCGTCCGGTTTGATGATGGACAAAGTCCGCTCTGTTGCCATGACGTGATAATCCTTTAAGCGGTGAATCTGGTCTTTCCCTTAGGGCTCGCGGCGGGTTATATCGAGCCGCTCCCTAACCTGCAAGCGCATCCGGTCAACTCCAAGAAAAGACAATGATCACCATTCAGGGCCTCACCTATCGGATCGAAGGACGTCTGCTGCTCGACAGCGCGAGCGCGACCGTGCAGTCCGGCCACAAGGTGGGCATGGTCGGGCGCAACGGATCCGGCAAGACGACGCTGCTCGGTCTTATCACCGGCGACCTCCAATCGGAGGCCGGCCGCATCGATGTGCCGCGAAACGCGAGGATCGGATCGGTGGCGCAAGAAGCCCCCGGCGACGACCACAGCATTCTCGAAACGGTGCTGGCCGCCGATGCGGAACGGGCGGATCTTCTGAAGCAGGCGGACGGCCCGCAGAGTGCCGACGAGATCGCCGCGACACAGTTGCGCCTTGCCGATATCGGCGCCCACACGGCCCCTGCCCGCGCCGCGACCATCCTGCATGGGCTTGGCTTTCCAGCGCACACGCACGACAGGCCCTGCAGGGAATTTTCCGGTGGCTGGCGCATGCGCGTTGCGCTGGCGGCGACGCTTCTGTCGGAGCCGGATATTCTGCTGCTCGACGAGCCGACCAACTATCTCGACCTTGAGGGCACGGTGTGGCTCGAAAACTATATCAGGCGCTATCCCTATACCGTGCTCATGGTGAGCCACGACCGCGACCTTCTGAACGGTTCAGTCGGCTCGATCATGCATCTCGATCAGGCGAAGCTCACGCTCTATTCAGGGGGATACGACCGCTTCGAGCGCACCCGCCGCGAGCAGCAGGCGCTGCAGCTCAAGATGAAAAAGAAGCAGGACGATGCGCGGCGCCACATCCAGTCCTATGTCGACCGCTTCCGCTACAAGGC
>JAJFHL010000204.1 GCA_021775615.1 Hyphomicrobiales bacterium | reverse complement strand
TTTGGCCCACCGAAGGCCGGGGTTTCGCGCCTTCTGGACTGCGTTACGGCCCCCTTGTGGACGGCAAGTCCACGGCGGGAACCGTGCCTCGCCAGTAGACGCGAAATCTCGGTCAAAGCGATTCCGTGTGAACGTGAAGCGATCTAGTACGGAAAAACTGGAGAAGCCTCGTGCTGGCATTTTTGACCCGAAGTGGAGATTCAGGCATCATTGGATGCTTGATGTTCGAGAAGATCTGAAGCATCCGTGCGATCACCTCTCGGTCTGCCGGACAATTTGAGCGATCTCCTGACGCAGTTGCGCCATCTTGTGGGTATGCGTTTCAAGAGTAGACGTGCGCTTTACATCAGCCTCCCTGCACATCCGCATAATTTGTGACACGTCAAGCTCTGACGTGCTCCCAAGACCCTTGAGCTCCTTTTGCCAGGCCTGACTTTCTCGATGCTCTTCGCTTAGTTCTGCGCCTCTTTGCACCCACTGCTCACGGATTCGCCTGATTATCGGGGCGACCGCCTCGCGTTGGGCGTCGAACAGCGGATTGTGGTCCTCGTGATCCAGATAAGGAACGTCAATGCCGCAGAAATAGTCATGTCCGAGTTTAAGGGGAATGAACCATCTGGAAGCCGGTCCGGGATAGTTTGCAGTCAGTTCGGCAGATTGCGCCTTCGTGGTCACCAGTATGGCGTGGCGATCAACATCGCCCATGAGGTGTTTCAGTAGCCGGAAATCGTAGCTGTCTTTGAGGAGCCAGGCCACGGACGAGATAACGACATAAGTATCGTGATCATGGCCCGTGTTTGGCGGCAGAACATGGCGTTCACCGTTCAGGTTGATCCAGAACTGACCCTCCCTGCATTCCGCAGAGAGCTTGTCGAAATACTGCAGTTTTTCATCAAGTTGCCGGATGTTTACGGTTCTTAGCGACTGCCAGCCAACCCAAAGCACCCAATCGTCAATTGCATCCATACCAAGGAAATCATCGTCAGCCTCCGAACCATGTGGGTTCACATATGCGATATCCTCATAGTCATCACCGGACGCATGGATCGAGACCGCTTTCATAAACCGCGCCAAATCGTCCATCGAGATATCCCTTTTGATTTTGATTCACGCTTGGCTCATGTTTCGAGTTCTCCAGTTGAACTGGAAGATAAAGCGCACGTCATTTTGGCATCCAAGAACTGGGTCGGACCGACTGTCACTGGCAATTTACCCGCAATCACGTCTCAATCAATGACTGCTGATGCGCCTTTTCTCCATTCCCGCAACGGTGGCTATCGGCGGAACAGCGGTCACAAATATTCGAGGGTAAATGTCTGTTGAGGTGCACTTTTCTCCTGCTTGGAGAATTGTCGAACGGCAGTTAGTGGCACACTTAATCCCCGTATCGAGACGTGCCTGAAAAGGTCCGACGCCGGGCGTTAACCGGACATCCTTCAGCGAAGCATGAACCGCTCGTGCCTTTGAGTACGCAGCCTAGCTGTGCCCCTTCCCCACCCAAGCGTCGTCACCCCACAGGCTCTTTACCCGGCGGTCGCGCCCGCAGCCATAGCGGTAGAGCTTGTAGCGATAGGGATTCTTGACGTGATAGTCCTGATGATAGTCTTCCGCCGGAAAGAATTTTGCGGCGGCGCGGATCGGCGTCACCACGGGATCCGGCAGGGCTTTCGAAGCTTCGAGTTCTTTTTTGGACGCTTCGGCCACGGCCTTTTGCTCATCATTGAGCGTGAACACCGCTGTTGTATAGCTTTCGCCACGGTCGCAGAACTGGCCGCCGCCGTCCGTCGGATCGACGCTGCGCCAGAACAGATGCAGCATCTGCTTGTAGGAGATCTTGTTGGCGTCATAGGTGATCCGCACCGACTCGAGATGGCCGGTGGTTTCCTGCACCACCTCGCCATAGGTCGGATTGTCCTTGTGGCCGCCGGTATAGCCCGACACCGCGTCAACCACGCCCGGAACGGCTTCAAAATCGGACTCGACGCACCAGAAGCAGCCGCCCGCGAAGATCGCGGTTTCGAGTTTCTGCTCTTCGGCACTGGCGGTCAGCAAGGAGCCGCAAAACATTGCGGCGGCGGCGAAGCCCCACAGGACCCTCCGCGTCCGATTGATCATATACATTGCGGCACCTCCATATTCAGCACACGTCCTTTGAAGTACCGCATATCTGGCGCAATCCGCCCGCTCTGTCCACCGGCCTCACGAAGTTCTGATCGACGGCGGCCACTCTGTGATCGGCTGCGCAGTGCGAAACGGGCCTTGCCGGCGGGCGCACTCAATTCCCGCTGTGATCCGGCGCCGCGGGAAAGCCGTATTTTGTTTGCAGACAAACCGTTGTATCTCAATTGGCCGCGGCATTTACTTTTGGCGGCAACATGGACTTTCGGGGAGAAAACATGACCGGCTCAAAGCACCGTTTCGCGGGCCGCCACGCGATCGCGCTGATTCTGACATGCTTCGTCGCCTTTACCGCACTTGGACTTGGCGTGAGCGAAAGCAGAGCCGCCGCGATAGCTTCGGAAGCGGACATCCGGGCTGAAATCGAAGCAAGCCTGCGCGGTGAGGAGCGCCTGCCCCTCCCCGTCGAGCGGGTCCGCGCCATTCTCACCATCCACTATCTCGACGGCAAAGGCGCGCTCAATTGGGTCGGCACGCCGAAGCTGCAGCAACTGATCGACAGGCTGGCGAATGCGCACGTCGACGGGCTCAAGCCGAAGGATTATCCGTCCGAGTATCTTGTCGAACTGCGTGACAGTGCCCAGCTCGAGCATGCCGAACATGCCGCCTTCACCGAGCTCATGTTTTCCGCGTTCTTTCTGGTCTATGGCGCCGATCTCAAGGTCGGGCGTTTCGTTCCCAACAAGATCGATTCCGAACTGTTCCTCGACCGGCGGACCGTCGACGGGCCCGGCATGCTGACGCTTCTCGGGACACATAACGACCTGAGCGGCTTCTTCGATGCGTGGGAGCCGCAGCGCCGCGAATACCGGGCCTTGAAGGCCCTGCTGGCCCATTACCGCCAGCTTGAAGCGGCCGGTGGCTGGCCCGCCATCTCCGCCGGCGACACATTGAAGCCCGGAATGCAGGACGCGCGGGTGGCCGAGGTCAAGGCGCGGCTGCGGGCCTCCGGCGACTTCACACCGGCGGGCGGTGCAACTGACGAGTTTGACGACGCGCTGGTCGATGCGGTGAAACGCTTCCAGATGCGCCACGGGCTCGACGCAGACGGGGTCATCGGCAAGCAGTCTCTCCTCGCCCTCAACATCAAGGTCGCGGACCGGGTGCGGCAGATCATTGTCAACATGGAGCGCTGGCGCTGGATGCCTGAGGATCTCGGGCCCGACTATGTGAAGGTCAACATCGCCGGCTTCCAGCTCACCCGGGTGCAGAGCGAGAAGGTGGTGCGGCGGATGAACGTGGTCGTCGGCAAGGTCTACCACCGCACGCCGGTCTTTTCCGACAAGATCCGCTATCTCGAATTCAACCCGACCTGGACGGTGCCGAACTCGATCGCCACCAAGGAGATGCTGCCCGAACTCAAGAAGGACCCGAACCGCTATGCGGCAAAGGGCTTCGACATTTACCGGGGCGGCGAGAAGACCTCGTGGGCCGGCATCGACTGGTCGCAATACTCTCGCCAAAAGTTCCCCTTCGTGTTCCAGCAGCAGCCCGGCGAGACCAACGCGCTCGGCCGCGTCAAGTTCATGTTCCCCAACAAGCACAATGTCTATCTGCACGACACCGCCGCGCGCAGCCTCTTCGCCAAGAGCTTCCGGGCGCTCAGCCACGGCTGTGTCCGGCTCGGCGAGCCGATCGCCTTCGCCAACGAGGTGTTGGCCGCGACGCCTGGATGGCCGAGCAGCAAGATAGACGATGTGCTGGCCTCGCAGGAAACCACGAAGGTCAGGCTTAAGAGCCCGCTGCCCGTACATCTGGTCTACGAGACTGCCTGGCTCGGCGAAGACGGAACCATCCACTTCCGCCCCGACATCTACAGCCGCGACAAACGCCTCCACAACGCGATCTTCGCCAAGCACACGCCGTGAAAGAGAAGCCCGGTTCGGCATAAGGCCGGTCACCGGGAGAAGGAGCCGAACGCCAATGTGCCCGGTTTTAAAACGCCAGCCGGGCCGCCTGTGTGGCAATCCAGTCGAACACGCGAGCTGGTCCGCGGGACGGGCTGGAATAGTCACGCGACATGACATATCCCGCCTGGCTTGTCACAACATCTCCTGTCGCCTGCACCAGCAACCCGTCTTTTATGACACCGTCAATCAGTCCGAGCCATCCAAGCGCCACGCCATGTCCGGCGATGGCCGACTGGGTCACCATGTCGTAATTGTTGAAACTGATGTAGTTGCGGGAGCGCTCACCGGTGATGCCGAGACTGTCAAACCAGCCTTGCCACGTCTGCCACTCGGCTGAGGGCGGCTTCGACAGGCTCAGCAACTGGGTGTTCAAAAGTTCGGCGGACGTCGATATGGGGCCGTTTTTATCGAGGAATGCCGGACTGCAGACCGCAGCGACTTTTTCCTCCAGAAGCAGCACATCGCCCTCCGCCATCTTGTTGAGGGCGCTCACGTGAATGGCGATGTCGCAATCATCGTCATTCACTTCCGGCGGGCTCTGCGACGCAAGAATTTGTATTTCGATCTCCTCTCCGAGCTCGGAGCGCAAATGAGGCAGACGCGGAAGCAGCCACAGCGTCGAAAAGGCGAAGTCGGCGGACAGCCGGACCCGCGGTTTCGACTTGCGCTCAAGCAATGACGTTACCGAGTTTCCCAACTGCTTCATCGCCGGCCCAACAACGCTCAGCAGCCGCAGCCCCTCATTTGTGAGAGCGACGCCGCGGTGTTCCCTTCTGAACAGCACCACCCCCAGTTCAAGCTCCAGATTCCTGATGCGTTGAGAAATCGCGGACTGGGATATCCCCAGGAGTTCGGCGGCCCTGGTGAAGTTTCCGTGCTGCGCAACAAGATCAAAGGCGCAGAGCCCGACCAGGTTATGGCTGAACTTGGAATAAGTGGAGCTAATGTTTGTCATGGCGGTTACCGGCAACGGATCTTGTGACGATTGTTCCAAGAATGTCCTTCAGCGCAATCGGAGTCAATTGAGCACTGAGCCATACTCGACTGAAAGCTTGTTGCTTTCGTGGTTTCTCCACACCTCGGGAGAGCTGCTCATCATGTGATTGGCGATCACGGGAGGAGACAAAGACCGATGTCGGTCAAACCAGCCGTAACAGAACCACCCATCAGAACAGCTGATGTCGGGTTTTGCCGGAGATTGGCGGCCTCAATACCACCATCCTGAGTGCAGCCAGGCCACAATGCCTGTTGCTGGAGGCAAATCGGACATCAATCGAGCTCGGCTTTCGCCCTTCGCCCCAGCACGATTTCCAATGCGGTGTATGCATCTTCGGGCGCGCACAAGAAGTAACTTCCCGCATCCATGTCACGGAAGGCTTCCAGTGCGTTTTCCAATCGCAGATCGACAGACAGGATATCATCAACTGCCTCGGACCATTCGAGCTTGAAATGGGGTAAGCGGAGATCTTCGGTATGGTGACCGCCGTTCAGCTCCTTCAAGGTCCTGGAGACGGACTTGCTGGTCATCCCAATGTGAACGCGCCCGGGATGGAGCGGTGTGGACACACAGAAAATATACCCAGCCCGGGGTTTGACGGCTTCATCTTGATCCAAAGTCATCAGAGCGGCCCAATCATCAGGTTGCCTTCAAAACTCTCCGCGCTGTCACCACACTAACATACCCGTTAAATGCCGGTACACACCGGGCTCGGCCATCGCCAATGGTCTTTCATACCACCTGCCCTGTTCTACGGCGGCCTGCGTTCAATCGAGACCGATCGAGCACAGTTTGATCCAGACGGTTGCGCGTGTATGAGAGTGACGACCGGCGTTGTCGCGCAACACCTTTACGGAGAACGGGCATGGAATGGACAGGGGGATGTTTGTGCGGTTCGGTCCGATACCGCGCCGACGATGCTCCGCACTGGGCGAGTTACTGTCATTGCGGGATGTGCCGTAAGATCTCCGGTGCGCCGTTTACGGGGTTCGTTGAATTTCCGGCGGGCACCTTTGAATGGCTGCAGGGAGACGCCAGCCAGTACCGTTCGTCCGATGGCGTGACGCGGCGTTTTTGCGGCACCTGCGGAAGTTCACTCACCTTCGAGGCGGGCGGGATGTCGTTCATATCGCTTGGCAGTTTGGACTTCCCCGAGCAAGTCGTCGTCGAACGCCACTGTTACACCAAATCCCGGCTGCCCGGCATCGAACTGACGGACGGGCTGCCGCAGTTTCCAGGGCCGGTCGGCGGTAAGGGTGGGCGTCCAATCGACTGAAATCCATTGTCGATGGCGGTGCTCATTGCCGTAACATCGCTTGTGAAGGCGCGCGTTAACCGAGCCCCACATTGGCGGTCAGCCTGCGGTGTTGCGACGGCGGCAGTCCGTAGCGTGACTTGAAGCTTCGGGTGAAGTGCTCCAGCGAGGGAAAGCCGCAGGCGACCGAAACATCGGTCACGCTCATGTGGCTGTAGTTCAAGAGCCACTCGGCCCGCTCCAGCCTGATCTGCTGATAGAACTTGCGCGGCGCCGCACCCAGATACCGTGCGAAGAGCCGTTCCATCTGGCGCGCGGAAAGCCCGCCCTCGCGGGCCAGGGCGCCGACATCGAGAGGGTCTTCGATGTTCTGTTCCATGGCTTCGACGACGCGCAGCAGCTTCGGATGGCCGATCCGGTAGCGCACATTGGCCGGCAGCCGCGCCTGACCGGTTCCGTCCGAATAGCGGAAATGGACCAGTTGATCGGCAATGGTGATGGCAAGGTCCCGCCCGTGGCTGCGCGCCACATATTCCAGCATCATGTCGATGGATGCGGCGCCGCCGGCGCAGGTCATGCGGTTGCCGTCGATCTCGTAAAGCGCTGTCGTGGCATCCACCTTGGGAAAGGTCTCGGCGAAGCCCGGCAGGCTTTCCCAGTGCACGGCGCACCTGTGGCCGTCGAGCAGGCCGGCGGCGGCCAGCGCGAACTGTCCGGTGTCCACCCCGCCGAGCCGCACACCGCGGCGCGCCAACCCGCGTAGCGTTGCGAACATGGGGCGGTCGAAGTGCTTTTCAGGCTCATAGCTGGCGCAGATCATGGCCAGTGCCGGGCGGCCGATGGCCTCAAGCTTGCCGCCTACCGAAACCGGAATCTCGTTGCTGGCGGATACCGGCTCGCCATCAAGCGACAGAAACCGCCACGAGAAGACCGGCCCCGCGAACCGGTTCGCCAGACGCAAGGGTTCGAGCGCGCCATAGAGCGCGATCATCGAAAACTTGGGCAGCAGGACAAAGACCACCTCCTGCGTTGCGCCGTCTTGCATCCTTGGGCTCCTTGCCGGTCAGATTCCACGCATGTGATTTTGTCGATCTAGATCAAAACTGCGGCGAATACAATCAAATCGCGGCAGTGGTTTTCGCTATTCTCCAATGTTGAAACATGCCGCACGCGGCCGCTTCGAAGCCGCCTGACCCGAGGAAACACCCATGAACCCGAAAGTCATCATCACCTGCGCCGTCACCGGAGCCGGCGACACGGTCGACAAGCATCCTGCCATTCCGGTCACGCCGGAGCAGATCGCCACATCGGCCCTGGAAGCTGCCTCCGCCGGCGCCGCCATCGTCCACTGCCATGTGCGCAACGCGGACACCGGCAAGGGCGCCCGCGATGTCGATCTCTATGCCGACGTTGTGTCACGCATCCGTGCCGAGAACACCGACGTCATCATCAACCTCACCGCCGGCATGGGCGGTGATGTGGAAGTGGGCAAGGGCGAGACACCGGCCGATTTCGGCCCTGAAACCGATCTGGTCGGTCCGGAAGAACGCCTCCTCCATGTCAAGGAACTGAAACCGGAAATCTGCACTCTCGATTGCGGCACGCTCAATTTCGGCGACGGCGACACTATCGTCGTGCAGACCCCCAACCAGCTGCGCAGGCAAGCGGCGCTGATCAAGGAGTATGGCGTCAAGCCGGAGATGGAGATCTTCGACAGCGGCAATCTCTGGTTCGCCAAGCAGCTTCACGCCGAAGGCCTGATCGCGGACCCGCCCATGTTCCAGCTCTGCCTCGGCATTCCCTGGGGCGCGCCGGTCAACACCCAGACCATGACCTATCTGGTCGGCGAACTGCCCGAGGGTGCCGTCTGGGCCGGTTTCGGTATCGGCCGCAACCAGTTCCCCATGGTGGCGCAGGCCGCCGTTCTCGGCGGCCATGTGCGGGTCGGGCTGGAAGACAATCTCTATCTCGACAAGGGCGTCTACGCGTCGAACGGCTCGCTCACAGAGCGGGCCGTGACCATCATCGAGGCCCTGGGCTCCAAGGTCGCAAGCCCGGACGAGGCGCGCGAGATTCTCAACCTGACCAAGCACTGAGACCGCGCATGTCCGCCATCAAGACCGTCGCCATTGTCGGCACCGGCGTCATCGGCGCCGGCTGGGCTGCCCGCTGCCTGGCGCGCGGGCTCGACGTCATCGCCACCGATCCGGGTCCGGACGCAGAGCGCAAATTGCGCGACGCCATCAATGTCGCCTGGCCCGCCGTCTCAAAGCTCTCAATGGCGCCAGGGGCGGAGCCCGGCACCCTAAGTTTCGTCGACACCGTCGAAGAAGCCGTTGCGAGTGCCGACTTCGTCCAGGAGAACGCGCCCGAGCGCGAGGACCTAAAGCGCAGGCTGCATGCCCAGATCGATGCCGCCGCGCGTCCCGACGTGCTGATCGCCTCAAGCTCGTCCGGCCTGCTGCCAACGGCCATTCAGGCCGACTGCAAGCACCCCGAGCGGGTGGTCATCGGCCACCCCTTCAACCCGGTCTATCTCCTGCCCCTCGTCGAAGTCGTGCCGGGCCAGAAGACCGCGCCGGAAAGCATCGACCGCGCCGCCGAGTTCTACGAGAGCATCGGCATGCATGCGCTTCGGGTGCGCAAGGAGATCGAGGGTTATCTGTCGGACCGTCTGCAGGAGGCCCTGTGGCGCGAGGTGCTGCATCTGGTGAATGACGGTGTCGCGACGACCGGCGAGCTTGACGACGCCATCATCTACGGGCCGGGCCTCAGGTGGGCGCTGATGGGCACCTGCCTGACCTTCCATCTCGCCGGCGGCGAGAACGGCATGCGGCACATGCTCGAACAATTCGGACCGGCGCTCAAGCTGCCCTGGACCAAGCTTGTCGCACCGGAGTTAAACAACACCCTCATCGACCGCATGGTGGAGGGCACTGAGGCCCAGGCCGCCGGCCGCTCCATTAACGAACTTGAGGCCCTGCGCAACGACTGCCTGGTCGACATCATGCGTGTCCTGCGCCAGCACGACGTCGGCGCCGGGCAGGTCCTCGCCCGAGAAGAGGCCCGCATGTATGTCGGCGTCGGGTACAAGCGCTGGCAGGCTAGCGATGAGATCGACGCACCGTTGCGGCTCTATTCGGGCACGGTCCTGCCGCAATGGGTCGACTATAACGGCCACATGTCGGAGAGCTTCTATCTCTTCGCCTTCGGCGACGCGACCGATGCCCTGTTCCGTTATGTCGGTGTCGATGAGACCTACCGGGCCGCCGGCAATTCCTTCTATACGGTCGAAAGCCACCTCAACTATGTGGCCGAAGTTGCCAGCGGCGAACCCCTCCAGTTCACCACGCAATTGCTGGGACTGGACGACAAGCGCCTGCACCTTTTCCATGAGATGTATCATGGGCGCACCTGCAAGCTCTTGTGCACCACCGAGCAGATGCTGCTTCATGTCGATGCCAAGGCCCAGAAGGCCGCGCCGATTACACCGGACGTCCATGCCGCCCTGTCGGCCATCATGGCGGCGCATGGCGGCATGGAACCGCCCCTGCAGATGGGCCGGGTGATGAAAGTACCAGCCATGGGAGCCACCCAATGAACCACACCGGTCAACGTGTCATGGTCACCGCGGCAGCCGCAGGCATCGGCCGCCGTATCGCCGAGCGTTTCGCCGAAGCCGGCGCCCGCGTGCATGCCAGCGACATTGATGCAGCGGCAGTGCAGAGCTTCGCCGACGACAATCGCGGCATCACGACCACCGTGCTCGACGCCACCAGCGAGGCCGCCGTCAACACGTGGTTCGACACCGCGCTTGACGATCTCGGCGGTCTCGATGTCATGGTCAACTGCGCCGGCACTTCGGGGCCCACCGCGGCGCTGGAAGACATGGAGTTCGCCGAGTGGAAGCGTTGCCTCGATGTCAATCTCGACGGCCAGTTCCTCTGTTGCAAGCGGGCAATCCCGGCCATGAAGACGCAAGGTTCGGGACTGATCGTCAATTTCTCGTCCACCGCCGGGCTCCACGGGTTCGCCCGCCGCGCACCCTATTCCACCGCGAAATGGGGCGTCATCGGTTTCACCAAGACGCTCGCCATCGAGCTTGGTCCCTTCGGCATCCGCGCCAACGCCATCTGCCCCGGCCCCGTCGAAGGCGACCGTATGGACCGGGTGATCGCGGCGGAGGCTGAAAAGATCGGCCAGTCGGAAGATCAGGTCCGCGCCCGCTTCACACGGGCCATCTCCATGAAATGCTTCGTCACCGCCGACGACATGGCCGACATGGTTCTGTTTCTCGCCTCGCCCGGCGGTTCGAAAGTGTCGGGCCAGGCCCTCCCCGTCGACGGTCACACGTCCAGCCTTTAGGAGCTCAACAAATGGATTTCGCCCTTTCCGAAGAACAGCGCATGCTCGTCGACATGGCCCGCAGCTTCGTTGAGAACGAGCTTTACCCGCATGAAGACGAAGTGGAGCGCACCGGCCATCTGCGCCCCGAACTCGTCGAGGAGATCAGAGCCAAGGCCATCGAGGCCGGGCTCTATGCAGCCAACATGCCGGAGGAGGCCGGCGGCGCCGGCCTCGACACGGTCTCCTGGGTGCTGCTGGAAAAGGAACTGGGGCGCGCCAACTACGCGCTCCACTGGACCTGCGTGGCGCGGCCGTCGAACATCCTGATGGCCTGCACGCCCGAACAGGCGGACCGTTATCTCTATCCCACCGTCAAGGGCGAGAAGACCGACTGCCTTGCCATGACCGAGCCAGGCGCCGGCTCCGATGTGCGCTCCATGTCGACAAGCGCGGTGCGCGACGGCGATGACTGGGTCATCAACGGCACCAAGCACTTTATCTCTCATGTGGACGTTGCCGACTTCGTCATCCTGTTTGCCGCATCCGGCACGGAGGACACGCCGCGCGGCCCGAAAAAGAAGATCACCTCTTTCCTCATCGACAAGGGTACGCCCGGCTTCACGGTGCGCGACGGCTACCGGAACGTGTCGCACCGCGGCTACATGAACAATAT
>JAJFHL010000203.1 GCA_021775615.1 Hyphomicrobiales bacterium | reverse complement strand
CGGCATCAACACCCTGCCGCATGCCATCAAGGAACTGGCCGATCTCGGGCTGCTTGAGGCTCTCGACAAGGTCGGCATCCGCACCCATGAGCTGATCTACACCAACCGGCTTGGTCAGGAGATCTGGCGCGAGCCGCGCGGTGTCGATGCGGGCTATGATGTGCCGCAATTCTCGATCCACCGCGGCCGCCTTCAGGGCGTGCTCTACGAGGCGGTGCGCGAGCGTATCGGCGATGCCAACATCCACACCGGCCACGAATGCATCGATGTTACCCAGGACGGCGGCAAGGCCACCGCCCACTTCGCCGCCAATGACGGCTCCGAGCGCACGGACACCCGGGACGGCGACCTGATCATCGCCGCGGACGGCATCCATTCCATCATCCGCGCCAAGTTTTATCCCGAAGAGGGGCCGCCGAAATGGAACGGGGTGATGTTGTGGCGCGGCGCCACGGAGTGGGCGCCGTTCCTCGACGGCCGGTCCATGGTGATCGCCGGCGGCATGGAGGCAAAGCTCGTGCTCTATCCCATCTCCAACGACACGGCGGATCCGGCCAAGGTGCTGATGAACTGGGCCGTCGGCGCCAAGCTCGGCGACGGGTCGGGCCCGCCGCCCAGGCGTGAGGACTGGAGCAGGGAAGGCGCCCTCGATGAGGTTCTGCCCTTCGTCGAGAATGTGTTCTCGTTCGACCTGCTTGATCCGGCCGCTTTGATCCGTGGCACCGAGACGTTCTACGAGTATCCCATGTGCGACCGCGACCCGATTCCCACCTGGAGCTTCGGCCGGATCACGCTGATGGGCGACGCGGCGCATCCGATGTATCCCGTCGGCTCCAATGGCGCGTCCCAGGCGGTGCTCGACGCCCGCTGTCTCGCCGACCTTCTGACTAATGCGGACGATGTCGAAGACGCCCTCAAGGCCTATGAGGCGGAACGCCAGCCGGTGACCGCGGAGATCGTCGCCACCAACCGCCAGGGCGGGCCGGAACGGGTGATCGACGTCGTCACCCAGCGCGCGCCGGACGGCTTCGACAAGCTCGAGGACGTGGCGAGCCAGGAGGAGCTTGCCTCGATCGTCGCGGGATATTCGCAGCTCGCCGGATTCACGCAGGATGACGTGAACCGGTAGGTGGCGCCGATAGTCCAAACCTCCCCATCGTCATCCCGGAAGCCGCTTTGCCCGAAATCTCTGATTTCGCTGGCACAGCGCTCTATCCGGGATCCAGGGGTGGCTTGCTGCACCGGCAGCGAAAATGAATGTGCCTTCGGCGCTTTTCGCGCTGGGTCCCGGCTCTGCGTTCCGGCTTCGCCGTCACTTGGCCGGAATGACGGGTACGGAGCGCAACAACCGCATTTTCTCTCCGTCATTCCCGCGAAAGCGGGAATCCAGGAGGCGATTGGCATGGCGGCGTGAAACGCAACGAATTCCCGCCTTCGCGGGAATGACGAGGTGTAACCTATCCCCAGACCTCCCTGGCCGTCTCGACCACCAGTCGCAGCTTGGCCATCTCGTCCGCCTCGGTCAGTTCGTTGCCGTGCACCGTGCTTGAAAAGCCGCATTGCGGGCTCAGCGCCAACTGGTCGCCGTCGACATATTGCGCGGCCTCCTCGATGCGCTGCTTGAGATCGTCCTTGGCTTCAAGCTCCGGCAGCTTAGACGTCACCAGCCCAAGCACCACCATCTTGCCCTTAGGCGTAAAGCGCAGAGGTGCGAAGTCGCCGGAACGCTCGTCGTCATACTCAAGGAAATAACCGTCTATATCGAGCTCGTTGAGCAGCACCTCCGCCACCGGCTCATAGCCGCCCTCTGCGACCCACGAACTGCGGAAGTTGCCGCGGCACAGATGAATGCACACGGTCATCGTATCCGGCCTCGAAGCGATGGCGTCGTTGATGATGCGGGCGTAGAGCTTCGGCAGTTTGTCGGGATCCTCGCCCATGGCCCTGGTGCGTTCGCGCATCGCCGGATCGCAGAGATAGGCGAGGTTGGTGTCGTCGAGCTGCAGGTAGGTGCAGCCCGCCTTGCCGAGTGCGGCGATCTCTTCGCGGTAGGCCCGGGCGAGATCGGAGAAGAAGTCCTCGATATCCGGGTAAACGTCCTTGGAGATGCCTTTGCGCCCGGTGCGGAAGTGCAGCATGGTGGGCGAGGGGATGCAGAGTTTCGGCGTCTTGCCGACCTTGCCCTTCAGAAACGCGAAATCTGATACGGCGATTTCCCGGGTCCGCTCGATCCGCCCGACCACTTCCAGTTTCGGCGGTGCGAACTCGCGTTCGCCTTCATTGCTGCGGAATTTCACCGCCAGCCCGCCGGTGACGGCAACGCCGTTCAGGTTCTGCAGGAAATCCACATGGAACATTTCGCGGCGGAACTCGCCGTCGGTGATGGCTTCGAGACCGGTCTCTTCCTGCTTCGCGATAATGTCGGCGATGGCCGCGTCCTCGACCTCACGCAGATCTTCGGCGCTGATCTCGCCGCGTTTACGCTGCGCCCGTGCATCGAGCACCGACTGCGGACGCAGCAGAGAACCCACATGATCGGCCCGGAAAGGCGGTTTGCCGTTGGTTGCCATTGGATGTCCTTGCTTGTGGCGGGCCGCTCAGGCGTCGGGCGGAGGCGGCAGAAAGTCAACGTCGTGCAGGGCGGAAAGGCGCACCACCTCCTGCGGATCGGTCAGATCATGGATCGCCCGGAACAGATCGAGCAGGGAGCCTGCCGGCGAGACCCAGAACAGGGCCTTCACCGGATCATCCGATTTGTTGAAGATGCCATGGGCGATGCCGCGCGGCATGCGAACGAGATCGCCGGTCGAAGCCTTGCCGTCTTCGCCATCGAGGAACAGGTCGAAGGTTCCATCGAGCACATAGATGAACTCGTCCTGCTTTGGATGAATGTGCGGCGGCACATAGGTGCCCGGCGGGAAGAAGGTCTCGAACGAGAAGCTGCTCGGCGTGTTCGACTTGAGATAATAGGTCTGACCCAGGATGTTCCAGACCTCGCCGCCTTCGCCCGCTCCGGCGGGTGTGATGCCGAGTGTCATATCGCTCATGGCATATCCTCCCTATGTTTCCGACCGACGGTCGTAGAACCGGTTGGTCTTGATCATCTTCTCGTATTCTGCGCCGAGAGTGCCGCGCTCCGGCATGGTGATGTCAGGGGTCACCTCGAAGGTCGATTTAACCTGCTCGGTTATGGCGGCCGAAGCCTCGGACGCTTCGATGCCCTGTTTGAACTCGACCGACAGGCGCAGGGCGTCGGCGCCGCCGTCGTTCACAGCTTCGCATTTGAACTCGGCGACGTCGTCGCGCGCAAGCATCATGTCCTCGAATTCCTCATGGGCGATGTTGACGCCGCGCACCTTGAAGAAGCCGGCGGTGCGGTGAGCGTGCCGGACCAGGGGGAACACCGAATAGGGATCGTCGGTCAGTTCGGGCCAGCGCCACGAGACGATGTCGCCCGAACTCCAGCGCAGGAACGGCGTGGCGTTGTTGGTGAAGAGTGTGGTGACCACCAGCAGGCCCTCTTCGTCGGGCCCGAGCGGTTCGTGGGTCTCTTCATCGATCACCTCGATGAAGGCGAAATCCGTATAGAGCACCTGGCCTTCGTGGTCTGTCGACTCGCAGCCCATCAGTGAACACTCGGTCATGCCGAAACTGTCGAACACCTCGGCGCCCCAGGTGCGTTCCAGCTTCTCACGTTTGACCGCTGAAAGCGGTTCGGCCGACGTCATGATCTTCTCGACGGTTGAGCCCGCAAGGTCGATCCCCTGCGTCTCCGCCAGATTGGCGAGATGCAGGCCATAGCCCGGCATGCCCATCCAGATGGTCGGCCGCATCAGTCCCAGGAGCTGCAACTGGATCGTAGATGGGGTGCCGGTGCCGGACCCTGCCCAGTTGACGGCGATCTTCATCTTCTCCGCGGTGCGCGCCCACATGTGACCGGCAGGGTGAATACCCAGCGGAAACGAGTTGTGGGCAATGTCGTCGGCACCGGCTCCGACCATCTCGAAAGAGCGCCGGAAGGCCTCCGTGGCATAGGCGATGTCTTCAAAAGTCCGCGGATAGAACAGCGGCTTGCCGGTCGACCCGCCGGAGCGCCAGAATTCCGAGATCTCCGATTGCGGCGCAATGCAGAACTGCTCGAAAAACCGGTCATTCGGTATCGCCCGGAGCGCATCCTTCTCGAGCAGCGGGATCTTGCGCCACTCGTCCATGTCGTCGAGCCTGTCGAGATTGATGTGATCGAGCTTGCCCTTGAAGAACGGCGCCCGCCTTGCATGCTCGACCGCGCGCCGCTTGCGCTCGCTTTGCAGCTCGGCCAGCGCCTCGCGCGACTTGGGCAGGGGCAGCACCATGGTCAGTCCTCGTTTGGTTGCACTTGCAGGGCGCCGATCCAGCGGCCGGCGGCATCATAGCTTGCCGGAAGCGCGCCCGCACCTTCCGCCTCGATCATGGCCGCGAGCCGGGAGCGCTTTTCGTCGTTCGCCTCGGCGATGTCGTCGACCGCGTCGGCCAGCCGCGCGTAGTCCTCGCCGATCGGGCAGACATCCTGGCATCGCCTGCAGCCGGTCACCACGCCGGCGCCGCGCAGGATGCTCTGCCACAGAGAGAACTGCTCGGGCGAGCGCAGCATCTCTTTCTTCTTTTCGTTGTCCGGCTCGTCGATCATCCGTTCGACATGTTCGGTCAGAGCCTGGAAGCCGTGCGGCGAGCGGTGGCGGTTGCAGGCCTGCCAATCGCGGTCCCAATGACCGATGACGTCGCCGGGGCAGGCCAGCAGGCAGCGCCCGCAGGCGGGGCCAAGGCAGAGTGTCTCGTCGCGCTTTGTGTCCGGTTCGACCGGCACCGAGGACAGCACCGCCGAGAGCACAACCCGCGGTCCGAACTCAGGCGTCAGCAGCTGTTGGTTGAGGCCGAGCGTGCCGAGGCCGGCTTCGACGGCGGCATGGGTGAGGGAGAGGATGGTTCCGAGCGGCGCGTCGGGCTCGCCCTGATAGGTCCATGGGTCGACATGGGTCGGAGGAATTATGAGCCCCGGATAGCCGCGGTCCTCGAGCCACAGCACCAGCTCGAGCGAGGCTTCCTCGAGCATCGTGATGTTGAGTTCGTCATTGTAGTATTTGTGGCGCTCGTCCCACCGGGTGAGACGCGTCGAACCGATATTGTGGCGCTTTCCCAGAACGATGACCCGATCCGCGTCATAATCTGAAATGTCGCACGGGCGCAGCGGATTGGCCGGGTCCGGTGGATGCGCATCCATCACCTTGCCGTCGGCAATACCGACGAGGTCGATACCGAGCGAGGCCGCTTTCGCCTTGACGTCGTCGGCGCTCACCGGCGCCTGAAAAACCTGAACCATTACTCCGCGTTCTCCGATGTCGGCGTTCGGCGTTCCTCACGCTGGCGCTGCTTCGCCTTGAATTCCTGCAACTGGCGCGCGACGATGCCCTTGTAGCCTTCGGGCCCGACCCATCGCATGTTCCAGTCGTTCAGCCCGGAAACGTCGTCGCCCTCTTTTCGGGCCTGCTTGAAGCCCTTGGCCTTGGCGACTTTTTCGTCGGTCTTTTCTGGAATGACTTTTTGGTGGTCGGCGAGATAGGCGTGGTAGTCGTTCCCCACCGGGCACACCGCGAGGCAGCGCGGGCAGTCGCCGAAGGAGCCGACAACCCGCAGCAGGCCCTGCCAGAAGCCGTAGATGTCGCGCGACCTGATGAGGTCCTTGCGGGTTTCCGCATCACCGTCGATGAACCTGTCCCAGACGGGCAGAGACGTCATGAAGCCGAATTCCTGGGCCTCCTTGGCGCAATTGCGCTTGTCGATGCCGAAATGCCTCACCGCATCGGTCGGGCAGGAATAAAGGCAGCGCGAACACGATTCCCCGATACAGACCTGCTCGGTCATGATTTGATCCGGCTCGAGCTCAAGATCGGTGAGGACACCGGTGAGATAGATCCTGGGGCCGAATTCCGGTGTCAGGATATTGACTTCCAGCCCGAAGGTGCCGAGCCCCGCCTCGATCCCCAGATGTCGGGTCGAGAGGCGTCCATAGCTTGCGCGTTTAAAGTCCCAGTCGGTTTCCTGGGCGGCGGTCACGAAGGCTGGATGGCCTTCGCGCTCAAGCGCCTGGGCGAGGCGGTAGGCGATCTTGTCCATGCGCCGAAGCACCATCATGTCCATGTACTGGACCGCGACGCCCGACTTGGCGCGGAAGGCGGCGACCGGTATCCGGCTCACGATGACAATGACGCTTTTGCAGCTTTCGGAAATTCGGTCGGGCGTTTGCGGCCACAGCGGGTCCGGCGGGAAGGCGTTGAGGGTCTTGGCGCTGGCGATGCCGACGAGGTCTGCGCCGAGATCACGCGCCAGCTGCTTTACAGCTTCAGCATCCACAACCACCTCCTCATTGCCCCATTTTTAGCGTGCCATCACGCTTGTGCTTTGGCAACGAGGTTACCGCATGGCGATACTGATTTACAAGTAAACTATTGAGAACTAAACTAGTTGCATCAAGTCCGGCGTACATCCCCGCAGTCCCGAACCACGGTGGCCCATTGGAATGAAGATCAATTGCATCGGAGGTGGTCCCGCCGGTCTGTATTTCTCGGTCCTCATGAAGTTGCAGGACCGGTCGCACGACATCACAGTCTATGAACGCAACGGGCCCGACGACACGTTCGGCTGGGGCGTGGTGTTTTCCGATGAGACCCTGGAGAATCTGGCTCAAGCGGACCGTCTGACGGCGGAAGAGATCCACCGGTCCTTCGCCCACTGGGACGATATAGACGTTCACTTCAAGGGCGAGACGATCCGCTCCGGCGGTCATGGGTTTTCCGGCATCGAGCGCAAGCACCTCCTCAACATCCTGCAGCGCCGCGCCGCAAAGCTTGGCGTCGATCTCCACTACGAGACCAACATCGAGGACATCGACGCGCTGTGCGACGCCGATCTGGTGATCGCCGCCGACGGCCTCAACTCCCAGATCCGGACCCGCTTTGCCGATCACTTCAAGCCCGACATCGAGATGCGCTCGAACAAGTTCATCTGGCTCGGCACGCATCAGCTGTTCGATGCCTTCACCTTCGTCTTCAAGGAGACCGAGTGGGGCTGGTTTCAGGTTCACGCCTATAAATTCAACGCTGATACTTCGACCTTCATTGTCGAGACCACCAACGAGACCTGGGAAGCGGCTGGCCTCGGCGACATGTCGGCGGACGACGGCATCGCCTTCTGCGAGGAGCTTTTCGCCGACCACCTTGGCGGCCACGCTCTGATGTCCAATGCCCGTCACCTGCGCGGCTCGAACGTCTGGATCAACTTCCCCCGCGTCCTCAACGAGACCTGGATCAAGGACAACATCGTGCTGATGGGCGACGCCGCCCACTCGGCGCATTTCTCCATCGGCTCGGGCACCAAGCTTGCGCTGGAAGACGCGATTTCCCTGTCGCGCCTCTTCAAGGGCACGTCACAGCCGATTGCTGAGGTGCTCGAGGCCTACCAGGCGGAGCGCCAGATCGAAGTGTTGCGGCTGCAGTCGGCGGCGCGCAACTCGACCGAGTGGTTCGAAAACGTCCAGCGCTATGCCGGCTTCGAACCGGAACAGTTTGCCTATTCCCTGCTGACCCGCAGCCAGAGGGTCAGCCATGAGAACCTGCGCCTGCGTGATCCCGACTATCTCGGTTCCGTGGAAAGCTGGTTTTGCGCGAGCGCCAACGGCGGCGAACGCAATGATCCCGTTCCGCCGATGTTCGCGCCGTTCCGCCTGCGCGGTATGGAGCTTGAAAACCGCGTCGTGGTCTCGCCCATGGCCACCTACTCGGCGCAGGACGGCACTCCGGCGGACTTCCATATGGTGCATCTCGGCGGCTTCGCGCTCGGCGGCGCCGGCCTGATTTTCACCGAAATGACCTGCGTTTCACCGGAAGGCCGGATCACGCCGGGCTGCACCGGCCTGTGGAACGACGAGCATACCGAGCGATGGCGCCGCATTGTCGACTTCGTCCATTCCGGCTCGAACGCCAAGATCTGCCTGCAGCTCGGCCATTCCGGCCGCAAAGGGTCGACCCGCGTCGGCTGGGAAGGCATGGATGAGCCGCTCGAGCAGGGCAACTGGGAGGTTCTGGCTCCGTCCGCAATTCCCTGGCGCGCCCACAATCAGGTGCCGCACCAGGCGTCCCGCGAAGACATGGACAAGGTGGTGGCCGATTTCGCCGCCGCCACGGCCCGCGCCGCCGGGTGCGGTTTCGATATGGTCGAACTGCACGCCGCCCATGGCTATCTTCTCTCATCCTTCATTTCGCCGCTCACCAACAGGCGCAACGACGAGTATGGCGGAGAACTGGAAAACCGCCTGCGGTTCCCGCTCGAAGTGGCCGATGCCATGCGCGCCGCCTGGCCCGACAACGCGCCGATGTCGGTGCGCATCTCCTCGACCGACTGGCATCCGGACGGTTTGCCGCCGGAAGAGGCGATCGAGATCGCCGGGCGCCTCAAGGAACGCGGCATCGATCTGATGGATGTTTCCGCCGGCCAGACCACGCCGGACGCCAATCCGGTCTATGGCCGCATGTTCCAGACGCCGATGTCGGACCGGATCCGAAACGAGGCCGGAATTGCGACCATGGCGGTCGGCAACATCTTTGAGCCCGACCATGTCAATTCGATCCTCGCCGCCGGCCGCGCCGATCTCGTTGCGCTTGCAAGGCCGCATCTTGCGAATCCGCGCTGGACCCAGCACGCCGCCGCACGGCTTGGCTATGCCGACGTGTCCTGGCCCAAACAATACTGGCCTGGGCGCGATCAGTATCGCCGCAATCTTGAGCGGTCCGAAGACATGGCGGTGAAAGCGTGATGGCGGCCTCGAATGTCACGGTCCTCGATCGCCGCCACGCCCTGGTCACCGGAGGCGCGCGCGGCATTGGAGCCGCCGTGGCCGCCGCCCTGAGCGATCAGGGGATGCGGGTCTCGGTGATTGGCCGTACCCGGGCGACCCTTGAAGAGACCCATAATCGGCTGGGGCTTGCAGGAGGCCTGTTCGTTGCCGATGTGACCGACCCCGTAACGATCAATGACGCGGTTGAAGCCCTGAGGTCCGAGCATGGCGCCATCGAGGTGCTCGTGAACAATGCGGGCGCCGCCGAGAGCGCGCCGTTCAAGGCAACCGGCAGCGACCTCTGGGACCACATGCTCGCGGTCAACCTGACCGGGACCTACAACATGATCCAGGCCGTGCTCGGCGACATCACGGCCGCCAGATCCGGCCGCATCGTCAATATTGCCAGTACCGCCTCGTTGAAAGGCTATGCCTATGTTTCCGCCTACTGCGCCGCCAAGCATGGCGTCCTGGGCCTGACCCGGGCGCTGGCCCTGGAGCTTGCCGGCTCGGGCGCAACCGTCAATGCCATCTGTCCCGGCTTCACCGAAACCGACCTGCTGGCGGCCTCGGTGGAAAAGATCACCCGGGCCACGGGCTTGAGCGAAGACGAGGCCCGTGCGCAGCTTGCCGCAGTGAATCCGCAGGGACGATTGATCGAACCAAATGATGTGGCGCAGACCGCGGTCTGGCTGTGCAGCGAGGCCGCGCGCAGCGTGACCGGCCAGGCTATTTCCGTTTCCGGTGGCGAGGTGATGTGATGCAAAACCCAGATACTTCGGCTGCGATCCACGACTACGAGGATGCCGGATCCGGCGCCAAGGCCAGTGTGAGACTTTGGTTGAGGTTGTTCTCCTGTGTGACTCTGATTGAAGCGGAAATCGGCCGCCGGCTGCGCGCCCGTTTCGACATGTCGCTCGCCAAGTTTGACTTCATGGCGCAACTCTATCGCAGTCCCGAGCGCGCCATGACCATGAGCCAGCTCGGCAAGAACCTGATGGTGACCGGCGGCAACATCACCGGTCTCACCGACCGTCTGGCGCGCGAAGGCCTGGTAGAGCGCATTGCGCATCCAAGCGACCGCCGTTCCCGGGTCATCGGGCTCAGCGAGAAGGGCCGTGCCGCATTCGAGACCATGGCGGAAGTCCATGAAGAATGGATCCGCGAGCTCATGTCGGGGCTCGATGAGCACGAACAGGAACAATTGACGGGCCAGCTGGGCGCCCTGAAGGACACGGTCTTGAAGATGCCCGGCGCCGCCAAGAGTGCACAGTAGGGGCACGCCGTAGGGACACGCATTAAGGGGATGCAGTGATGACAAGAATGACGGATTACAAGGCGGAGCACTTTCGCTGGCAGGTGGACGGCGCCGTGGCGCAGATCACCATCGACCGGCCGGAGAAGAAGAATCCGCTGACATTCGAGTCCTACGCCGAACTGCGCGACACCTTCGAGGCCTTGCGCCACGACCCCGATATCAAGTCCATCGTACTCACCGGAGCGGACGGCAACTTCTGCGCCGGCGGAGACGTGTTCGAGATCATCGAGCCGCTGACAAAAATGGCGATGCCGGATCTTCTGAAATTCACCCGCATGACCGGGGCGGTGGTCAAGGCCATGCGGGCCTGCCCGCAGCCGATTGTCGCTGCCATCGACGGCATCTGTGTCGGCGCCGGCGCCTGCCTCGCCATGGGGTCAGACCTCAGATATGGCACCGCGAACTCCAAGGTGGCGTTCCTGTTCGTGCGGGTTGGCCTGGCCGGATGCGATATGGGCGCCTGCGCGATGCTGCCGCGCATTATCGGCCACGGCCGCGCTGCCGAACTGCTTTATTCCGGACGCGTAATGAAAGGCGAGGAGGCGGAACGCTGGGGTTTTTACAACCGCCTGTGCTCTTCCGAAGATGTTTTGGGCGAAGCCCGTGCCATGGCAGAAATCCTGGCGACGGGCCCCTCGTTCGCGCACGGCATCACCAAGCGCATGCTGCATGAAGAATGGGACATGAGCATCGACGAGGCGATAGAGGCGGAAGCCCGTGCCCAGGCGGTCTGCATGGCCACCGGGGACTTCACCCGTGCCTTCGAGGCTTTCGCGGAGAAACGCGAACCAGAGTTCGAGGGCAACTAGATGCCGGACCGCAGCTTCCTCGACTGGCCGTTCTTCGAACCCCGTCACCGTGAGCTGGCCTCGGCCATCGATGCCTGGGCGTCGGCCCATGTGGACGATCTCGCCCACTCCGGCAGCGAAGACGATGCGTGCCGTGCCCTGGTCCGCGAGCTGGGTGCTGCCGGCTTTCTGCGCCATTCGGTGATCGCGCCCTATGGCGGCGCCCGCAACCAGCTTGATGTCCGGTCATTGTGCATCATACGCGAAACCCTCGCGCGGCATCATGCCCTTGCCGATTTCGCCTTCGCCATGCAGGGGCTCGGATCAGGCCCCATATGCCTGTTCGGCTCGAAGGAGCAGATGTCCGCTCTGCTGCCGCCGGTTGCCAAGGGTGAGGCGTTGGCCGCCTTTGCCCTGACTGAGCCGAAAGCCGGGTCCGATGCCGCGGCAATCGAACTCACAGCCCGCGAGGAGGGCGGTGAATTCGTTCTCAACGGCGAGAAGACCTGGATATCGAACGGCGGCATCGCCGACCGCTATGTTGTCTTCGCCCGCACCAGCGATGCGCCCGGGACGCGCGGCCTGTCGGCCATCGTCGTGCCGGCCGACACCCCGGGCCTGGCCGTCGCTGAACGGCTTGACGTCATTGCCCCGCATCCGTTGGCTCGGCTCGCTTTCGAAGACTGCCGGGTGCCGCTGGACAATCTTCTCGGCGAGGAGGGCCAGGGCTTCAAGATCGCCATGGCGACCCTTGATGTGTTCCGCTCCACTGTCGGCGCCGCCGCGCTCGGCTTTGCCCGGCGCGCCCTCGACGAAGCCGTCGATCACGCGCGCTCGCGCATGATCGGCAATGCCGCGCTTGCCGACCTGCAGATTCCCCAGGCCAAGATCGCCGATATGGCGCTGGGCATCGATGCGGCGGCGTTGCTGATCTACCGCGCCGCCTGGGCCAAGGACCAGGGCGCCGAGCGCGTCACCCGCGAAGCCTCGATGGCCAAGCTCTTCGCCACCGAAACCGCCCAGAAGGTGATCGACGAGGCGGTCCAGTTGCATGGCGGGCTTGGCGTCAAGAAGGGGGTCAAGGTCGAAGAGCTCTACCGCGACATCCGGGCGCTGCGCATTTACGAGGGCGCAAGTGAGGTGCAACAGCTGATCATCGCGCGCCAGACCCTCGACAACCGCTTGGGCGAAATCGGGTGAGGGCGACATGTCGAAGCCGCTGAACGATACATTTGCCAAAGACAACCTGCCGCCGCGCGAGCAGTGGCCCGAGATCGACCTGTCGCATGCCGCCTATCACTATCCCGACCGGCTCAACTGCGTCACCCGCTTCGTCGATCGCTGGGTGGAGGAAGGGAAGGGTGATCGCGTTGCCCTGATGACGCCCGAAACGACATTGACCTATGCCCAGGTGGCCGAACAGGTGAACCGGCTGGCCCATGTGCTGGTCGATGATTTCGGCGTTATCCCGGGAAACCGTGTGCTGCTGCGTTCCGCCAACAATCCGATGATGGTCATTGCCTATATGGCGGTGATCAAGGCCGGCGGCATTGCCGTCGGCACCATGCCGCTCCTGCGCGCCAAGGAACTTTCCATCATTGCCGAGAAAGCGCAGATCGCACTGGCGCTGTGCGATGAGCGCCTCAGCGAAGAGATGGCCCGCACACTGGAGAGCACTGCGGTGCTGAAACAGGTCGGCTGGTTCAATTCCAGCGGTGAAGGATCACTGGAAGCGCTGATGGCGGACAAACCGGCATCCTTCGAGCCATTCGACAGCGCCGCCGATGACCTCTGCCTGATCGCCTTCACATCGGGAACAACCGGCACTCCGAAAGGCACCATGCATTTCCACCGCGACATGCTTGCGATCTGCGATGGGTTCTCGGCCCAGGTGCTGCAACCCGAACCGGACGACGTCTTCTGCGGCAGCCCGCCACTGGCCTTCACCTTCGGGCTGGGCGGTCTGGCGCTGTTCCCGATGCATGCAGGCGCCGCGACACTGCTTCTTGAGGCCGCGCCGCCGGAGGCGCTGCTGGCGGCCATCGAGACGCACCGCGCCACAATCTGTTTCACCGCGCCGACCGCCTACCGCGCCATGCTGGCGAAGGCGGATCAGTTCGATCTGACGTCGCTGAAGAAAGGTGTGTCCGCCGGCGAGCATTTGCCCAAGGCGACATTCGAAGCTGTGCGCGATCAGTTGGGGCTGAGCCTCATAGACGGGCTGGGCGCGACCGAACTGCTGCATGTCTTCATCACGTCCGCCGGCGATCAGATCCGGGTCGGCGCCACCGGGCTGCCGGTGCCGGGCTACAGCGCCTGCATCCTCGATGAGGGGGGTGTGGAAGCGCCGCGCGGCACACCCGGCAGACTGGCAGTGAAAGGGCCGACCGGATGCCGTTATCTGGCCGACGACCGGCAGCGCGAGTATGTCTGCAACGGCTGGAACCTCACCGGCGACACCATGATCCAGGATGAGGACGGCTACTTCTGGTACCAGGCGCGCTCCGACGACATGATCATATCGTCGGGCTACAACATTTCCGGCCCCGAGGTCGAAAACGCCCTGCTCACCCACGATGCGGTTTCCGAATGCGGCGTCATCGGCAAGCCGGATCCGGACCGAGGCCACATCGTCAAAGCCTATGTGGTTCTGAACGACGTGCCCGACGACACGGCGGAAATGGCGCAGGTCCTGCAGGACCATGTGAAGCGGACGGTCGCACCCTATAAATATCCGCGCGAAATCACTTTCCTGGAAAAGCTGCCGCGTACCCAGACCGGCAAACTGCAGCGTTTCAAGCTGCGCGATATCGATTGAACGAGTTGCGCATCGGCAAATTCATCAAGAGAGAGGCTTTATGACTGATAGAGAGACACTTCCCAGCCCGGTTCTTCCCGAAGGCTGGCCGCGGCCGAAGGGGTATTCTCATGCCATGGCGGCCGAGGGCCGGATGGTGTTCGTCGCCGGCCAGGTGGGGATGGATCCGGAAGGCCGTTTCGTTAGCGACGACTTCGTCGATCAGTTCGCCCAGACGCTGCGCAATACGCGTGCGCTGCTCGAGGAAGCGGGAGCCGGTCCCGAACATCTCGTGCGCATGACCTGGTACGTCACCGACAAGAAGGAGTATCTCGCCAATCTGCAGGGGGTCGGCCAGACCTACAAGGACATTCTGGGCACCAATTTCCCGGCCATGGCGGTTGTCGAGGTCTCTGCGCTGGTGGAGGACAGGGCCAAGGTCGAGATTGAATCGACGGCGGTGTTCTAGTTTTGGAACAGGCTCTTGAACGCATCGGGAATCGCCGCCGCCTTTATGCCGGTTGGGCTGGCCTCGTCGGGCATTGCCCAGGCGCGCAGTTCATGGCCCGAACAGACCGGTTCGCCGCCGCAGGCGAACCGGTGTTCGACCCGAAACGTCTTCTCGTTCCACACGCCGACCCATGCGGATGCTTCGATCTCGTCGCCGTAGGAGACAGGCCGCATGAACCTGGCGCCGGCATCGACGATGACCGGCCCCTCGAGCCCGAAGGTGGCCCTCAGCGAGCGCATATCATGTCCGACGAGGCCGAACAGCACATGGGAGGACGCATCGATCCAGCGAAAGTACGTCGGGTAGAAGATGATGCCCAGGGGATCGCACTCGCCCCATTCGACGGTAAAGGCACGGTTCGCAATGACCGTGCTGTTTCCCTGTTCGGGGGAGCTTGACTTCATGGTGCAGTGCTCTTCGATATTGATTGCCCGGTCTTATGCGGCCAACTCGGGCGCTTCGCAACCTGATCTGCGGAAAGAGCGTGTACCGGGTGTGCCCGGGAGGCGATTTGAGGGCCGTGTGCCGGGCGAAGCTGCACTGTTTAAGACAGGCCTGCTTGACCTGAGCGCCATGATGAAGAGGGCCGGTTGATGCGCTGCGTGGTGGTTGGAGCAGGGCCTGCGGGTCTTTATTTTGCCTATCTGCTGAAACGCGCGCGCCCCGATGCGGAGATACGCATTGTCGAGCAGAACAGCGCGGACGCCACCTTCGGATTCGGGGTTGTGTTCTCCGACCGCGCGCTTGAGTTTTTGCGCGAGGACGATCCCGAAACCTTCGATCACATCACGCCGCATATGGAGATCTGGGACGACCTGACCCTGGACCACGGCGGCGAGCGCATCTCGCTGGACGGTATCGGCTTTGCCGCCATCGGCCGCCTGGAGTTGCTCAAGCTGCTGCAGGAACGTCTGCTTTCGGTTGGTCTTGCGGCGGAGTTTGAAACCGTTGTCGCTTCGGTCGATGACCTCGGGCAGGCCGATCTGATCGTTGGCGCCGACGGAGTGAACTCGATCGTGCGGGCCGGGCACGAAGCCGAATTCGGAACGACGGTTTCGACGCTCACCAACAAGTTCATCTGGTACGGCACGACCAGGCGTTTTGACACCCTGAGCCACGCTTTTCGCCGGAACGATCACGGCAGTTTCAACGCCCACCACTACCGCTATGCGCCCGGCCGCAGCACCTTCATTGTCGAAACCGACAACGAGACCTGGCAGCGTGCCGGGATGGCCGGCATGAATGAGGCCGAGACGATGGCCTACTGCGCCCGGGTCTTTGCCCATGAGCTTGATGGGCACCCGCTGATTTCCAACAAATCGGCCTGGCGCAATTTCCCGAAGATCTGGAACCGGCGCTGGTGGGTCGGCAACCAGGTGCTTTTGGGAGATGCCCTGCGCACTGCTCATTTCTCGATCGGATCCGGCACCCGGCTTGCCATGGAGGATGCCATCGCACTTGCCGCCGCGCTGGTCGATTGTACCGATGACGTTTCGGCCGCCCTTGAGGTCTACGAGGCGCGCCGCCGCCCGGTTGTCGAAAAGCTCGTCGCGGCGGCAAACGAAAGCGCGTCGTGGTATGAACGGTTCGCCGAGCATATGGCGCTTGAGCCATGGGAGTTCGCCATCAGCTATGCCCGGCGCAGCGGCCGCCTGAGTGATGACCGGCTGGCGCGGCTTGCACCAAAATTCATGGCCGGCTATCAGGCAAGACAAGTGGCAGGCCGATGAAGACGCGAACTCAATGGGGTGTACGAAAAGCGCGGTGTACCTCGCTGATCGTGCGTCCATGGCCACCACTGGTTGGAGGATGAGAGGATGACTGCGAAAACCCTCAGCAATGAGATCGAGGCGCAGCGGCGGAGTTTCTATGAAGAGCTCAAGCCCCATAATCTCGCGCCCCTGTGGGAAGTGCTGCACGGTCTGGTGACGCCCGAGCCGACCACGCCGGCGGTGCCGGCAAAGTGGGCCTACGGGCCGGCCAGGGACTATCTCCTGCGGGCCGGGGACCTGATCACCGCGGAAGAGGCGGAACGCCGGGTGCTCATCCTCGAAAATCCGGCAATGCCGGGCCAGTCGCGCATCACCCGCACCCTTTATGCCGGCCTGCAACTGATCCTGCCCGGTGAGGCCGCCCCGGTGCACCGCCACACCCAGTCGGCTCTGCGCTTCGTCATGCAGGGCTCGGGCGCCTTCACCGCCGTCAATGGCGAGAGGGCGGTGATGCAGCGTTTCGACCTGGTGCTCACCCCCAGCCTTTACTGGCACGACCACGGCAACCGGACCGGCGAGCCGATGATTTGGCTCGACGGTCTCGATATTCCGCTCATTCAGGCGCTGGACGCCAGCTTCGCCGAAGGCATGGGCTCGGGCGACGGCGCCAACGTACAGGCCGAGATCAGGCCCGCCGGCGACACGATCGCGCGCTACGGCCGCAACCTGCGGCCGGTGGCGGACACCACCGCCGCGGTCACCGAAGGGCCGCAGCCGCTGTTCCACTACCCCTTCAGCGAGTGGCGTGCGAGCCTGGCAGCCACCGCGGCCGCAAGCGAGCCGGACCCGCATTTCGGCGTCCGTATGGAATTCATCAATCCGGCCACGGCCGGTTCCGTCATGGCGACCATTTCCGCTTTCGCGCAACTCGTGCCTCAAGGCATGACGACAAAACGGGTCCAGTCCACCGACGGCGCAATCTATGTGGTCTGCGAGGGTGCCGGCACGGCCTGGATCGATGATCAGGAATTCGCCCTGGCGGAAGACGACATATTCGTCGTGCCGGCCTGGGCAACATGCCGTTTCGAGGCGTCTGACGAGCTCGTGCTCTTCAGCTTCTCCGACAAGGCGGTTCAGGAAAAACTCAATCTGTGGCGCGAAGCGCGGCACTGACCTTACAACGCACAAGGGGTGATTTATGCATTTGATGTTTCATGCCCAGGATCCGGTGATTGCGAGCGTCGCCGGCCACGACACGGCGATACCGGTGCGCCGGGTGTTCTGTGTCGGCCGCAACTACGCGGCCCATGCCAGAGAAATGGGCAAGGATCCCGATCGCGAACCGCCGTTCTTCTTTACCAAATGGAGCGAGACGGTGGTGCCGACGGGCAGCACCATCCCTTACCCGATGGCGACCGACGACTATCACTGGGAGATTGAGCTGGTGGCCGTTGTCGGCAAGCCGGGCATCCGGATTTCCGCCTCCGATGCGCTCGACCACATTGTCGGTTACGCGGTCGGTCTCGACATGACGCGCCGCGACCTGCAGGCGACGGCCAAGGAAATGGGCCGCCCGTGGGACATCGGCAAGAACGTCGTGCAGTCGGCGCCCTTGAGCATAATCCACCTGGTCGAAGATGTCGGCCACATCGACAAGGGGCGGATCTGGCTTGAGGTTAACGGCGAGACCAAACAGGACGGCGACGTTGCCGATCTCATCTGGTCGGTGGCCGAAGTGATTGAACATCTGTCCGGCCTCTATCGGCTGGAGGAGGGCGATCTTATCTACACCGGAACGCCCGCGGGCGTCGGCCCGGCCAAGCCGGGCGATCGGCTTCTCGGCCACGTGCAGGGGCTTACCGATCTCGACATAACCATTGGTTCGCCGGAGGCGTAATGGAGATTTTTTGCTGGTTTCGGGAAGGGCTACCCTTTCTGCGCTCGTGCGGTTCTCAGCCTCTTCGAGATGTGCTAAGCCCGCCGCAAAACAATACAAAACGGTGGGGCATATAGGGTCCGGGTGGGGATGGACACAGCTCTTTTAGTGACGCAGCTCATGAACGGCCTGCAGTTGGGCGTGCTGTTGTTTCTGCTTGCCTCCGGGTTGACGCTGGTTTTCGGCATCATGGATTTCGTCAATCTGGCGCACGGCTCGTTCTATATGGTCGGCGCTTTCGTCAGTGCGTCCCTGGTCCTGGCGCTCGATTCCTTCATTCTCGGCGTCCTTCTGGCGGTTCCCATCGTCGTTGCTGTTGGTGTCCTGACCGAAGTTATCGCGGTTCGAAACCTCTATCCGCGGAACCATCTCGATCATGTGCTGGCGACTTTCGGCCTGATCCTGATCTTCGACGAACTGACCCACATCATCTGGAGCCCCGAGGGCATCTCCGTGCCCCTGCCGCATTGGCTGCAGGGCCAGGTCGAGTTGCTGCCGGGGGTCATTCTGCCGAGCTACCGTCTCGTCATCGTCGGCGCCGGGCTGGCAATCGCCTGCGCGCTCTACTACGTCGTCAGCCACACCCGGCTCGGCATGCTGATCCGGGCCGGCGCCTCCAACCGGACCATGGTTGGTGCGCTCGGTATCGATATCAAGACCCTTTTCACGCTTGTCTTTGCAATTGGGGCCGGGCTTGCCGGGTTCGCCGGCATGCTGATCGCACCGATCACCAACGCCAGCATCGGCATGGGCAACGACATCATCATCACCGCCTTCGTGGTGATCATCGTCGGCGGCATCGGCTCCATGAAGGGCGCCTTCGTGGCCGCCATCATCATCGGCCTGATCGATACGCTGGGGCGGTCTTACCTCGACGATTTCTTCAAATTGTTCCTCGGTGATGAAGCAGCCGAAACATCGGCTCCGGCGATTTCCGCCATGCTGATCTACATCCTGATGGCGATGGTGCTGGTGTTCAAGCCGCAGGGCCTGTTCCCGCCCAAAGTGCGTTAGAGACAGGGCCGGTCCTCATCATGTCAGTCGAAGCCAAGACAAACCGGATACTGCCGATCGGCGCCATTGGCCTGCGCGGCTGGGTCATGATCGCGGTTCTGGCGTTCCTCGCGGTCGGACCCTACACGGCGCATGTGCTCGGCCAGGGCTTCTATCTCGATCTTGCCACGCGCCTGGTGTGCCTCTCCATAGCCGCGGTCAGCCTCAACCTCATTCTGGGGTATGGCGGCATGATCAGTTTCGGCCATGCGGCCTATATCGGTCTCGGCGCTTATTGCGTCGGCATCCCGGCCTATTACGACTACACCAGCGGGTTCCTGCATTTTCCCCTGACCATCGTTGTCTGCGGCCTGTTCGCGCTGATCACCGGTGCGTTGTGTCTGCGCACCAAGGGCGTCTACTTCATCATGATCACCATGGCGTTCTCGCAGATGGTGTATTTCTTCTTTGTCAGTCTCGATGAGTATGGCGCCGATGACGGCCTCACCATCGACTACCGCAGCGAGTTTCCTGTGGTCGATATCGAAGACGGTGTGACGCTTTACTACGTCTGCTTCGTGTCTCTGCTGGCTGCCATCTACATCGTCCACCGCATCGTCCACTCGCGTTTCGGCATGGCGATCCGCGGCTCGCGCAGCAATGAACAGCGGATGCGCGCCGTCGGCTACAACACCTATGCCTACCGGCTCACCTGCTATGTGATATCCGGTGTGATGTGCGGCTATGCGGGTGCGCTTCTGGGCAACTACACCAACTTCATTTCACCGGAAATGATGGACTGGACCCGTTCCGGAGAGCTCATGTTCATGGTGATTGTTGGTGGATCGGGCAGCCTGTTCGGCCCGGTCCTGGGGGCGCTCGCGTTTCTCCAGCTCGAAGACCAGCTGCCGCATCTGATCCAGTTGCTCGGCGGCGCTTTTGGAGACCTCGGGTTTTCCGAGCTAGGCCAGGGCATCAAGGACTTTTCAAAACACTGGCGGCTCATCTTTGGCTTGCTGCTCATCCTGACCGTGCTGTTCGCCCGTGGTGGCATCGACGGCATTCTCAAAAGCATCGAGAGGCGCCGCCGTGACTGAACCGGTTCTCCACGTCACCAACCTGCGGAAGAGTTTCGGCGGTGTATGCGCCACCGATAACGTGGAGCTTTCTGTTGCGCCATTGCAGACCCACGCGGTCATCGGTCCGAATGGCGCCGGCAAGACCACGTTGATTTCGCAGCTGTCGGGCGATCTGACGCCCGACGAAGGGATGATCCGGTTCAAGGGCCGCGACATCACCCATGTGGCGCCCTACCGCAGATCGCATCTCGGCCTTGCCCGGTCGTTCCAGATCACCAGTGTGTTCCTCGACATGACCGTTCTGCAGAACGTCGCCCTTGCGGTGCAGGGACATCGCGGGCACTCGTTCCGGTTCTGGAAACCTGTCAGCCAGGATCCCGAGATCGTCAAACCGGCTTTCGCGACGCTCGAACAGGTTGGCCTTCAGGACAGAGCCAACGATCCGGCCAGCGACATGTCGCATGGTGAGCGCCGCCAGCTCGAAATCGCCATGGCCCTTGCCACAGAGCCCGACCTGTTGCTGCTCGATGAGCCGATGGCGGGCATGGGTCCGGAGGAGTCCGCCACCATGGTCGAAACCCTGAAAGGTCTCAAGGGCGAGAAAACCATGTTGCTGGTGGAGCATGACATGGACGCGGTTTTTGCCCTTGCCGACCAGGTGACGGTGCTGGTCTATGGCCGGGTGATCGCCTCGGGCGCGCCCCAGGACATCCGCAGCGACGAGGCGGTTCGCCGCGCCTATCTGGGCGACGAGGCCTGACATGCTGAAGGTGCAGGCCATCGAATCCTTTTACGGCGCAAGCCAGGTGCTGTTCGGCATGGGTCTCGATGTCAATGACGGCGAGGTGGTGACCCTGCTTGGGCGCAACGGCATGGGCAAGACGACGACGCTCAACACGCTCATGGGGATCAAACGCGCGCAATCAGGTGAGATCGTTTTCAACGGTGAAACCATCACCGCGCTGCCGTCCTACAAGATTGCCAAGCTGGGTCTCGGCCTGGTGCCCGAAGGCCGCCAGATCTTTCCGAACCTCACTGTCTGGGAAAACCTGGTCGCCACCGCGGCCGACCGCCATGGCCATGCCAATCCGTGGACGCTGGAGCGCGTGTTCGCGATGTTTCCCGAGCTCGCCAGCCGGCGCTCCAGCATGGGCAATCTTCTGTCCGGCGGCGAGCAGCAGATGCTGGCGATCGGACGCGCGCTGATGACCAACCCGCAACTGCTCATTCTGGACGAGGCGACCGAGGGCCTTGCCCCTCTGATCCGCCAGGAAATCTGGACCTGCCTGTCGCAGCTCAAGGCGGAAGGCCTGTCCATTCTGGTGGTCGACAAGAACATCGCCGACCTGACCAGGCTTGCTGACCGGCATTATGTGATCGAAAAGGGCAGGGTGGTCTGGTCGGGTTCCTCGGCCGAGCTTGCCGAAGACACGAAGGTCCAGGAGCGCTATCTGGGCGTTTGATCCGGCAAAAGCGCCTGTCAAAAGAAAGCGGCGCCCCGGATACCGGACCCGGGGCGCCGCACTCTCGAACAACTGAGATGTCAGCTGGATTCCTGGGCTTTCCAGAAGGCCGACAGGTGGCGGTCGATAATCTCGCCATACTTGCCCGAACCCTTGATATCTTTCAGGGCGCGGTTGACATGGGTCAGAAGCGCCTTTGCACGCGGATGCGTCTTGGCAATGACCACATGCAGGTTGAGCACGGATACCGGCTTTTCGATCGCAACCACCTGGTTCGCCATCTGCAGTTTGTTGACCGCTTCACGTCCGGTGAATTCGTTGAGCGCCACCGCGTCAACTTCGCCGCGCTGCAGCATCTCGAAGCACTCGTCGACGGTCTGCGGGCGCAGCAGCGTGACTTTCTCGTCCTTCACCCAGTTGCGGCCGTCCTTGTCGAGGTCGAAGGTGAAGTAGCCTGCCGGCCGGCACAGTCGCTTGCCGATGATCTGATCGTCCGAGGTGAACTGGAAACCGGCGTCCCGGCGGGCGAAGAACAGAACCAGGATTTCGAAGACCGGCTCGGAGAAATGGAACGTGTCGCAGCGGAACTTCGCCGGATCGTCCAGGTCGTTGTATTGTTCGCAATTGGGCCGGAACCACGGGAAGCCCATGTCGAAGGCGTGCCTGGAGAGCAGCGGATTAAGGTGCGCCGACCAGTCATTGACCCATGAGATGTTGATCGCCTTTGCATCGTCGCCGCCGATGTCCTTGGTCAGCGCGGTGCGCACGATATCGGTGATCAGCCCGCCTTGCGGCAGGGCCCGGTCGGTGAAGGGCCGATAATCGTCAGCCGTCACCAGCGTGATGCCGCCGGTCTGCTGCACGACGGCGCGCGGCTGCTGCGGCGTTGCGGATATATTGGCCGACGCGGGCTGAATGTCAGCATCGTCGGGGCAGGGAATCCGGTACACCTGACCGGGATGGATCATCGAAGGATCCTGTCCGATCTCGGTCTGGTTGGCGTAGTAGATGAGCGACCACCTCTGGCCGCTGTTATAGGCCCTGTAGGAAATCTTCGACAACGTATCGCCGGAGGCGACCGTGTATTGAGACCCGCAGGATTGTGCCTGCGCCGAAGACACGGAAAAAGCGAACAGACTTGCCGCTATTGCTATTGCTGAACCGAACCGCATGATGTCGAACCCTCTTTGTTGATCACTGAACTCATTGTGAAGAGAAGCATTCTTCGAACATTGTCCCCGGTTCGAAGAGCTCTTCCGGTTTCCCCTGAAACCACTTGACTGTTTGATATGCCGGCCACGCATCAGCCGCCCTGACTGCCCCAGAACCGCGACAGATGCTTGTCGACGATCTGCTCGTACATGCCGGAGTCACGCAGATAGGTGAGCGAACTGTTGATGTAGTGCAGGTAGGTGCGCGCCCGCGGGTGGGTCTTGGCGATGATGACGTGGAGATTGAGCAGCGAGACCGGCCGTTCTATCACCCGGATCCGGGCATCCATGTTGAGCTTCTTGACCGCCGCACGCCCGGTGAATTCGTTGAGCGTCACAGCGTCAACTTCGCCGCGCGACAGCATCTGGAAGCACTCCTCCACCGTCTGCGGCCGGATCAGGATGACTTTTTCCTCCTTCACCCAGTTGCGCCCCTTCTTGTCGAGGTCGAAGGTGAAGTATCCGGTCGGCCGGCACAGCCTTGCGCCGATGACGTCGGCATCCTTGGTGAACTGAAACCGGCTGTCGTTCTTGGCGAAGAACAGAACCAGAATCTCGAAAACCGGCTTGGAGAAGAAGAACTTGTCGCACCGGAAACGCGCCGGCTGGTCCAACTGGTCATATTCCTCGCAATTCGGCTTGAACCACGGGAAGCCCATGTCGAAGGTCTTCGACACCAGAAGCGGATTGAGATGCGATGACCAGTCGTTGACCCAGGATATCTGGTAGCCCGGACCCTGAGCCTCCGCATTCAAGGTGCCGAGAGCGGTGTTGACGATCTCTGTGATCATGCCGCCGGCCGGCAGAGCCCGGTCGGTAAAAGGCTGATAGTCGCCGGCGGTGAGAAGCTGCATGTCACCCTTGATGCGCGACACTTCGATTTGGCGGGCATCGGGCGTATCGAGATTTACGCGGGCGTTCGCGCCGGCCGGCTCGATCGACACGTCTTCCTTTGCTCTGAGGCAGGGAATGTTGAGTTGTTTGCCCGCCTCCAGGATGGGGCCGTTTCCGAACTGTTTCTGGTTGGCATAGAAAATCAGCGTCCACTTGTTGGCCAGCCCGTAGGCCTCCAGAGCGAGCGCATTCAGGGTGTCACCGTCCCGAACCGTGTATTTTTCTCCGCATGTGAGCGCCTGGGCGCCCGGGGCAGCGAATGCCCATAGCAGGGTGATCACGGCGAGCCCCAGCCCGTGTCTGATGGATAGCAATTTCATTGAATTCGTCCCTCTGCCTCGTCACGAGATCCCTAAATCTCCGAGGCCGCATATAGATTGGGCGAGGGCAGTCCCTACGTCACGAGCCCCCGTGATCGTGTCAGCAGTCAGTTCAGGCTCAACGCCTGCAAGTCAGTTCAGGCTCATTGCCTGCAACAGTCTCTCCAGTCGGACTTTTGGTGAGATTGATCCCTGTTCGACGGAACGGCGATACCATTCCTCGTACCACTTGCGCGCGGTGACCGGATCGCCCGCGGCATTCGCGTTATTGATAGCGGCGATGTGCTTTGGATCGAACGAGCGGCCAAGCGCCAGAGCCGCTTCTGCGGATCCGGTGGCAAGGCTGCGCGTAAACAACTGGCGCGCCTGCACGATGTCACCCGCGGCCATAAGGCTGTGACCTTCTCCGATGAAGCGCCCGGCCGCCGCCGTGTCGGTCAAATCGGCTGCTTCGGCGGTGTCTGCCGGAGCGGCAGTATCCTGCGTTGGTGCGACGTCCACCGCGGTGGCGACCACTATCGGTTTGGCTGCATCAGGTGTCTCGGGTGCGGTTTCAGGAACAGTGTTCGTTACGACCGGAGCGGTCTCACGCTTCTGGAGGTCTTCCGACAAATCGTCATTGTCGCGCCGCATCAGGGGCTCTTCTTCTTCTTCAACGGAGGTGGCGGCGGTGATTTCCGTCACGGTTTCAAGTGCGGGCGTGTCGGAGGCCGCTACAACCGTGCTCTTGGCTTCATCGCTCTCAGGGGCGCTCACGGCCTCAGCCTCAACACGGGCTGTCACGGTCTTAACGACCGGCTTCGACTGTTCGATAGGCGTGGTAACGTTTTGTGGTGGCAACACCGTTGCTGCGGGTTCGACGACGACCTGCTCGACAGGCGCTGCGTCTTCCGGCAGGGCCGGCGGAACATCCGCGTCCTGTGATGGGGGAACCAGGCCGTCCAGGGGGAGAGGCGCGGTTTCATCTTCGATGGCGGCCGCAGGCGGCTGCACGGATGCGGTCTCTGTTTCGGCAACCATGATCTCGGGCGCATCGGTTGCGGTCTCTGCGGCGGCGGCCGGCGGTGCCTCGGCCGGGATCTCGGTCTCTTCGGCAGCGGCCGGCGGTGTTTCGACCGAGGTCTCGGTTTCGGCGACAGGCGCCGGCGGCTGCTCTGCCACCGGCTCACTCGCTGGAGCGGCGGTCGTATCCGGCACCGCTTCGGATGCGGTCAGGCGCCGTGCGACGCCTGGCGTGCGGGGCTCTGTCAGCGCCAGCTGTTCCGCAGCGTCCTGCTCCGAACCCTGCAATGTTGTCGGGACATACTCACGGCCGACCAGGAAACTCACGACTTCCCGGCTGCCGACGAAGCCCATAACGAAAAGGGCCACCATGCCGACAATGGAAAGCGGCACAAGGGCCAGAAGGACGCCGCGCCTTGGCCATTGCGATACGGCCAGTGCATCTGGCTGTTCCAAGGCTCGCACATTGCCGGCGGACCCTTGCGGCCGGGCGATCTGCGCTTCCCTGTGCCGCTGCGCATTGCGCAGCTTCCTGAGAAGTTGATTGGGCCTTGACCGCTTTATGATTTCGGTCGGGGTTCTGTCGTCAGATGCGCCCATCTCATTCGCGCCTCGGGGGCGCTTCATGTTGTTGCTGATTTTATTGAGTTGGTCCGCATGCCATTTGAGATTTTTCACCGCTCGCCTGCTAAATGATTCGTTTTTTGTCAATAAGAGTTACGGCATACTCCACCGCAATCTGGAAAATTTTGCGGCCCGATTGCGGGGCAAATTGGAAGATATGGCGGCGGCATTGGGCGCAAATTGGGGAAGGAATGTGACGTCCTGCTTCGTTCCCGAAAAATGCCAGTAATCAAAAGTACTCTCATGAATTGCGCAGACCGTGGCGCAAATAGTGCGCCATTTGTGACTGCCTTGTTCCGGTCGACAAAGCCTTGTTTTATGGTTAACACGCCTTAGCGCGACGATCCGGAGGCACGCGATTTGATGGATTGGTTCACCACATTTACCATGCAGAGCCTCGGTGTTCTGGCGGTTCTGTTCGTCGCCGTCATCGGCATCATATCACTCGCCGGCGTGGTCCTGTTCGTGCTCGATGTGAGCCAGAACGAAGATGCGATCCGCAAGAATTACCCGGTCATCGGGCGCTTCCGGTATCTGTTCTCCAGGCTGGGCGAGTTCTTCCGACAGTATTTCTTCGCAATGGACCGTGAAGAAATGCCGTTCAACCGGGCAGAACGCGAATGGGTCTACCGTTCGTCGGACGGGACCGACAACACGGTGGCGTTCGGATCGACCCGCAACCTCAGTCCGGTCGGCACCGCGATCTTCGTCAATTGCCCGTTTCCCACATTGGATGAGGACGCCACGGAGGCGCCGCCGCTGGTGATCGGACCGTATGCGCGCAAGCCCTACGAGGCGCAATCGATCATCAACATCTCGGCGATGAGCTATGGCTCTCTGTCGAAGCCCGCGGTTCGGGCTCTGTCGAAAGGGGCGGCGCTGGCCGGGTGCTGGCTCAACACGGGCGAGGGGGGCATCTCGGAGCATCATCTCGAGGGCGGTTGCGACGTGGTCTTCCAGATCGGCACCGCGAAATATGGCGCGCGCGATGACCATGGCGGGCTCGATGATGAGAAGCTCCGCGCCGCCGCCGCCCATGAACAGGTTCGGATGATCGAGCTGAAGCTGTCTCAGGGAGCGAAGCCGGGCAAGGGCGGGATCTTGCCGGGCACCAAGGTGACCGAAGAGATCGGCCGCATCCGAGGCATACCGGCGGGCAGGGATTCAATATCGCCCAATGGTCACCCGGAGATCGAAAACATCTCCGACCTGCTCGACATGATCAATCACATTCGTGACGTGACCGGCAAACCGACCGGCTTTAAATCCGTGGTTGGCGCCTATGGCTGGCTGGAGACCATGTGCGAACACATCCGCGCTCGCGGTCTCGAGCAGGCGCCGGACTTCATCACGATCGATTCGGGAGACGGCGGAACCGGCGCCGCCCCGATGCCGTTGATGGACAATGTTGGTCTACCGATCAAGGAAGCCCTGCCCATGGTGGTCGATATCGTTCACCGGCACGGACTGAAGGACCGCATCCGCATCATTGCGTCGGGCAAGCTGATCACGCCGGCGGAGGTTGCATGGGCCTATTGCGCGGGTGCGGACTTTGTCAACTCAGCGCGCGGGTTCATGTTCGCGCTCGGCTGTATCCAGGCGATGAAATGCAACAAGAATACGTGCCCAACGGGCATCACGACCCACGACCCGCGCCTGCAGCGCGGCCTCGACCCTGCGGACAAAGCGGTAAGGGTCAGTAATTTCGTCAAGAAGATCCGCTATGGAGTGGGTCTGATCGCGCATTCGTGCGGTGTCACCCATCCACGCGAACTGCAACGCTACCATGTCCGCATCGTGCAGCCGAACGGCCGGTCGGCGCCGCTTGATGAGCTTTATCCAGAGCAGGAAACATTGCCTGAATACCGCGAGTCCGCGTGAAGTTCACGACAAGGCGGTCAGGTCCAGTTCCAGCATCCCGCCCATCCAGATCGCATATTCGGTATGATCGGTGAGGTCATCACCGGTTTCTGCATGGGCGAACACGATCAGTCCGTTCCGGTTGAGCGCCAGCCAGGGCATGATGTCGCCGAACACCGTCGGCCCAAACGCCAGCTGGCAGCTCCAGCGCGGGTGCGGGCCAACCGGTTTGAGATGCATTCGGCCCATCTCCACTCCGAACCGGTCGCGTGCCGCTTCGCACAGCGCGCGGGCCTGGTCGGCAGTCGCCTCGTCAAAATAGACGTGGGCGTGGAAGCCGTGGATCGACGCAGTGTCGTTTGCCATCTGCCGGCCCGTGCCTATTCGGCGGCCTGCGCCGGCTCGACCAGGGTAAATGGCCGGTCATGGGTGAGGGCCGGGATACGGCTGCGCGCCTTTTCCACTTCCGCGATATCGATGTCCGCCACGATGAAGCCCTCATCGTCGCCGCCATCGGCCAGCACCCGGCCCCAGGGGTCGATAATCAGAGAATGGCCGAACGCCTCGGAGCCACCGTCGAGAGTTCCGTATTGGCACGGCGCAATCACGAAACAACCGTTCTCGATGGCGCGCGCCCGGTTGAGCACGTGCCAATGGGCCTCACCGGTCATTTTGGTGAAGGCGGCGGGAACCGCGAGCATGCTTGCGCCGGCCTTGGCCAAGGAGCGGTAGAGGGCGGCAAATCGCAGGTCGTAGCAGATTGAGAGCCCGAGCCCGCCCCATGGGGTCTGGGCCACAACCGCCTGGTCACCAGGTGCAATGGTTGCCGACTCGCGGTAAACCTTGCCTTCTCCAAGATCCACATCGAACATGTGGATCTTGTCATAGCGTGCGCAGACCCGCCCCGTCGGGTCGATCAGGTAGCCGCGGTTGTTGATCCGTCCATCCTGTGTCGTGACGCCGAGCGATCCAAGCAGCACCCAAACGCCCAGCTCCCTGGCGTCTTCGGCAAATGCCGGTATCACCGGATGCGAGGCCTCGGGGAAGGCGGCTGGATGAACTTTTGAGCCATCGGTCTCAAGCCCGGAGAAGTACTCCGGCAGGCAGATCAGCGATGCGCCTGCCGCTGCCGCGTCCCGGGTCAGGCGCCGCGTCACTTTGAGGTTCGCGTCGACATCCGGAACGGCGCAATTTTGAACACAGGCAGCTTTGAATACACTGGACATGGTGTCACCTTTCCGTGGCCGCGAGGGCCCTCATACTACGCTAGTTCCAGATCTTGCGGGCAGTGCGCCGCGCACTCTTCATGAACTTATTGAATCCGTTGTTGCGCATCAACTTGTGTTCGGCCTGTTCAAGGGCCGCTATGACCTTGTCCCGGTCGCAGGCCTGCGGTCGCGTGCCCGAGCCGTTCGATGCGTTGGCCGGCCTGCGCACCACCGATCTTATGTGCCGCGTCGACTTTTTGCGTTTCGGGTCGATGCCGCATTCCAGTATCTCCAGCCCGCAAGCTTCAAAGTAATTGCGCATGCTGTCGGTGGTGAAGTGGAAGAAATGCGCCGGTCCGCTGTCGAACACCGTCTCGCCGGTTGCCCGCACCGGATGGAACACATCCTTCTCGTCGAGGAACAGATAGCCGCCAGGCTTCAGCAAGGCGCGCAGGCGATGCAGAAGTCTGTTCGGCGAGGGTGAGTGCGACAGCAGATGAATTGACAGGGCGGTGATCACGTCGAACTGAGCATCTTCGAACACGTCCATGCGCTCGAAGTTTTCGATCGGGATGAACCGCACATCTCCGATGACATTGCGTTTCTCCGCATAGCGCACGTTCGGCTCCAGCGGGTCGATCGCGGTGACCTGTGCCCCGGCTTCGGTAAGAGCGGCGGCCAGCGAGCCGGACCGGCACCTGACATCGAGAACGCTTTTGCCGCGAACGTCGACGTGGCTCTGTATGAGCGGCATTGCCCAGGTTCGGGCGATACGCTCTTCAATGTTCACCTTGCGCGGTTCGATACCGCCGCCCTTGAGGCGTTTGTTGGTGCCCGCATCGCCCTCGAACTCCTCGTCGTAGAACTTGTCCAGCAGGTCCGGTGCAAGCGAAGGGGATGCGTAGAACAATCCGCAATGCCCGCACATGACAATCCGGCAGCGTGCCGGGGAGGGAGCGGCCAGCGCGTGCTGCTCCTCATGTCCGCAAAGATCGCATTTGCTGACAGCGGCGGTCTTGCGCGAGGCAACGGTGTCGGGTGTTTCAGCTATGTCGGTCATACGTGTCCGGGCTTGGCAATTGCAGCTCCAACATTAGCGGGCGGACCATGGTTGACGCAAAGCGGTTTTCGGACGCACTTCGAACTAGCCCGGCGAGAGGCGGAACAGATCGGTCTCGATCTGGTTCACGTTTATGGCACTTTGCGAGCCCGTCAGCGCGCCGAGGCTGTCAAGCTTGCGTTGCATCAGGTCCTGGGTGACATCGGGAAATCGCTGCTGCTTGAAGCCGATGCTGTAGCGGCCCTGGCCATCCGACATCCTGAGCTGCCGGACGATGCGGCGGCCAAGCGCGAAGGCGCTGCCCCACAGACGCCGTGCGGCGCCGACCCGTCTGGGCGAAATGTCCTGTTCGACGGAGTCGATAATCAGCTTGGTGGCCAGATCTCCCTCAAGAGACGCCACGAAATGATGCAGAATTTCATCGCGTGCGGTGTCGTGCACCGCATGCCCGCGTCCGGTCACGATCCCCGACACCTGAGCAATCACATCATCCACGCTGGCACACACACTACTCAGTTTGTGGGGCGGTTCGGTGGCAAAATCCTCACCCCCGGCAAACGGAACATACGCGACCACAGGGCGGCCGAGAATGTATGCCTCGACCGCCGTCGTGCAGCCATTGTGCACGAGCACGTCACAGGCCATCAGCCAGGGGACGACGTTGCCTTCCGCCACCACATGAATGTTGTCGTAGGCGGCAAGGTGCTCCCGCCACATGTCGCGGTTTTCGGCCGGGTGGGGGCGCAGAACGATGGTACGGTCCGGAAATGCCTCGGCAATTTTCGGCACCAGATGCTTGATGGCGTCCAGCACACGCACCCGGAAATTGAACAGATCCATTGCGAAGTCTTCCGGAAACCCTGCCGCGCCGCGGCCAAGCGTCAGCTCATCCGGGGCGTTCGCCTTTGGGTAGCAGACGTTCATTTCTGGATAATAGCCGTTGATTGTCCCGAAATTCGTGTTGATCAGGATGAAGTCGCCATACTGGTCCTTGATGGTCCGCACGGCGTCATCGAAGAACGAACGCAATTCCGGCCGCAGGAGGTCGGTTCGCGGATTGCCGACAACCGACATGGGCGTGCCGGGATAATCCGGGTGTCCTTCAAACAGTTCCTTGTTGTCTTCTCCCCATGCGTAGACATGGTCGGTCAGCTCAAGCGCTGTCTGATCGAGCCGCCGCGCGTAGTAGATGTCCGCGGGATAATGCACCAGCGCCTCTTCGTCCCAGGCGACGACGCTGTGCCCGAGATGCTGCGAAATCCGCAGCACTTTGACATTCCGCGACGTCAGGGACTTGGAGAAGTAGATGCCGCGCGGAAATTCGTTGAGCCGGCCATCGATGGACCCCTTCCAGCCGATGTAGCACTCATGGCCCCGCGACACCGCATGGGCCGCAAGCAGCAGCTTCGCGTCCAACTCGCGCACCTGATTTTCGATTGGTATCAGCAGCGGGGGCCGTGACATCGTCCCTCTGATAATTCTGTTCCCAAACCAGCGGCTTCGATCGGTCTCCGCATAGGGCAACTGTATGCTCCAGATCAGGCCCGATTTTGATTTACACAATCAGAATCGATAAGCCTGATCGGCTGTCAGTAAGATAGAGGGCGATCGCGCTCTCGTGAATGTGCCGTTTGTTACCGCGTGGCCGATTCAAAGACAAGCGGCATGGAGAGGTCAGGGAAAGACCGGAGCGCGATCAGTTGCCTGCGCCCGGCGTCACCTTAAAGATGTCGGTGCGTATTTCGGATATCTGGACCGGTTTTTCCAGCCCGGCAAGTCGGCACAGCCGGTCCGCCTTGGTTTTGAGGACCGCCGGCGAAAGGTCGGGAAAGCGTTGCCGTTTGAAGGCAAGTCCGTAGCGCCCGCTGTCGTTGCGGGTTTGAAGCCACTTGTTGAAGCGCCTGTTGCGGGCTTGAAAGTCGCCTAGCGCCTTGTCAAACAACGCCGGGGCCGGCGGGGTGGGGGCATCGTCAATGGAGCCGACAATGCGTTCGGCGGCAAACGGCCCTTCAAGGGCTTCGAGAAACTCGCCGAGAACCTTCGATCTGTCGGCGTCACGCGCCGGCAGACCGGCCCCATTGGTGGCCTGTCCGATCAGATCGATGGCGTCTTGTGGCGTGGTTGCGATATGGCTCATGACATTCGGCAGATCCGAGCCATAAACATCGGCGCCGGCCTTCGGCACGAAGGCGATAGCCGGGCGGCCCAGGATGTAGGATTCGATCGCCGTCGTGCAGGCATTGTGAATGAGCACTGAAGCCGCGAGAAGCCACGGCACCACATTGCCCTCCGCATTGACCTCCACATTGTCGAACACCGCAACATGCTCGCGCCAGACGTCACGGTTTTCCGATGGGTGCGGGCGCACCACAATCGTTTTGTCGGGGAAGGTCCGGGCAACGTCGGAGACAAGGTCTTTCATCGTCTCGAAGTTGTTCTTGCGGAACTCGAACATCGCCAGCGCATAGTCCCGCGACAGGCCGATGGCGCTGCGGCCAAGCTCGAGGCCGCCCGGTGCGCCTGCCTTCTCATAACAGACATTCAGCTCGGGGTAATAGCCGTTGACGCTGCCGAAATTCGTGTTGAAGAGAATATAGTCGCCAAACCGTTCGCGGATGGCGCTCACCTCGTCATCGTAAAACGCCTGGAACTCGGGGCGCAGCAGATCGATGCGCGGATTGCCGACAACCTTGACCGGTGTTCCCGGAAATCCGTCGTAGTCCTCGAACAGGGTCTTGTTGTCCTGGCCCCACGCCAGCAGCTGATCGGTTTCCTCAAGCGCATCGGCGCTGAGCCGGCGCTTGTAATAGATCTCAGGCGGGTAGTGAACCACCGCCTCCTCATCCCAGGCCACATTGCTGTGGCCGAGCATATGCGCGATCCGCAGGATCTTGACGCTGCGCCTGGTGACCGACTTCGCAAAGTAGATGCCGCGCGGAAAAGAATTGATGTGCCCGTCGATGGCGCCCTTGTAGCCTATGTACGAGGGGTGTCCCCGATCCGCCGCGAAACAGGCAAGCAGCAGCTTCGCGTCAAGTTCACGCACCTGATTTTCGACAGGGATC
>JAJFHL010000202.1 GCA_021775615.1 Hyphomicrobiales bacterium | reverse complement strand
TGTTCACGCATCAAGGCATTGAAACGCAGGAGCAGGCTCGCGTCATGAGCAAGGATGTGCCGGTAGTTGTGCACCGGATCGGCGGTGAAGACCACGTCGAACATGACCGGATGGCCGACCACCTGATGCGGGATGCCGACCCGTGTGAAGTTCTCCGCAAGGGCCGACATGATCGCGTCACCGGTCGCGAAGATCCGGTCGTAGGCCCCCGGCTGGCGAAGGATTTCGAGCGTCGCCAGTCCGGCAACGCTGGCGACCGGGTTGCCGCTCAGGGTGCCGACCTGAAACGTGAAACGGTCCTCACCGACCTGCGCCTTGTCGAAATGCGCCATGATGTCGTCGCGCCCGGCGATCGCCGCCAGGGGGAACCCGCCGCCGATGACCTTACCGAGCGTGCACAGATCGGGCGTCACCCCATAGGCCTCCTGCGCGCCGCCATAGGCTAGGCGAAAACCGGTGACGATCTCATCGAAGATCAGGACGATGCCGTGTTTTTCAGTTTCTTCGCGCAGGGCCTGCAGGAATCCAGGTTCCGGCGGAATCAGCCGCTGCAGCGGCTCGACGATGACGCCGGCAAGCTCATCGGCATATTCGGTGATGATCTGGCGGGCAAAATCGATGTCGTTGAACGGGGCCGCCAGGACGTCGTCCCGGGTGCGCTCGGTGATGCCGGCGGAATCCGGCACCGGTTGGGGAAAGTTGGCCAGCCGCTTCGGCGCCAGGCTCATCAGCGCCGCATCGCTCATACCGTGATAGCCGCCCTCGAACTTGAGGATCTTGTCGCGCCGGCGGTGCGCCCGGGCAAGCCGCATGGCATACATGTCGGCTTCCGAGCCCGAGCTCACGTAGCGCACCTTGTCGGCACAGGGCACCGCCGAACAGATCTCTTCGGCAAGCTCGATGCCCGCGCCGTTGTTGGCGAAAAACGTCGTGCCGCGTTTGAGTTGCGTCACCACCGCTTCTTCCACCGCCGGGTGGCAGTGGCCGACCAGCATCGGCCCCGATCCGATAATGAAATCGACGAACTCGTTGCCGCTTTCGTCCCAAACACGTCCGCCGCGTCCTTCGCGGATGACGATATCGGGCGCGAAGTTTCCGAACCCGCCGGCCGGCAGCACATTTACCGCGCGTGCGATCAAATCACGTTCGGCGTCAGATCGTTCGAGTGATGGCATGAGACCTCCCAATGGCGACAGCGGCAGACCCTAACAAGAGGGCCTGCCGCTGTCTAACGCGCTCGAGTAGGCGCGTTTGGTCCATTGGCCGGCTCAGAATAGGAAGTCGACGGCGCTGAGCGAGGCGCTCTGTACTTCCTGCAGGATCACCGTGTCGCCGGTTGTCGTGGTGATGTGGGTGTCCGCGCCGTTCTGCGAGATCACCAGGTCGTTCTGGTCGATGCCGCCATAGGCCAGGAAGTCGAGGACGTCGGTACCGACTTCATAATCGGTGATAGTGTCGGTGCCGCTGTTCTCCTCGAAGAAGAACCGGTCGGCGCCCGAGCCGCCTTCGATCAGGTCGTTGCCTTCACCGCCGCCGATATCGTCGCCTTCGGCGCCGCCGTAAATCTCGTCGTCTCCGGCACCGCCGAAGATGTCGTCGAAAGAAGCGCCGCCGATCAGCAGGTCATCGCCCGCACCGGAGAAGAAGGCATTGTGGCCATTACCGCCGGTGGCCTCGATGCGGCCGGTGTGATCGTAAATATCGAGCAGCGCGGTTCCATCGCCAAAATCGATGTCGAGCACGCCGCCATAGACCCCCGACAAGTCGTGATCGACGATAAAGGCGTCGTCGCCGCCGCCGAAATCGAAGTCGAGGAATTCGGCGTCCCAGATCTGGATATCGGGGCTGACGCCAAAGCCGGAAACACCCTCCCAGAGTTCGACATGATCTCCGCCCGCATCGAACTGCAGGGTGTGGCCGTCATCGGTCTCGTCGAGGAAATGGAAGGTATCGTTGGTGCTGGAACCAAACCTGACGTCGCCCTTGCCGGCGTCGCCCTGGCCTTCGAGCCAATTCCACAGATAGGTGATGTCCGTGGTCGTCTCGGCCGCATGCAGGTCATCGTCGCCGGCACCGCCGTCAAAGAAGACGTGGCCGTTTTCGAGAAGGGTTCCGTTCAGATTTTCGACATAGAGCTGGTCGTTGCCGTCACGTCCAAGGACCTCGATCTGCTCCACCTCGCGGATGGTAGCCTGGGTCCGGTCCGGCTCATCAGGCTGACCGGTACCGGTGAAGGAACCAACCCGCATCTGAATGTCGCCATATTCCGGCTCTGCGCCACTGGTCCATGTCTTGGAGCCGATGATGCGGCCGTCATTGCCGCCGTCATCGTTTTCCGGTGTGGCGAGCTTGTCCATCGGCCGCGCGAATTCGGCCTGCTTGAACTGCGCGCCTTGCGCAAGCTGGTGCACCGGCTGGCCGAACTGCAGCTCCGGCTGGGCATACTGCATAACCTGCTGGGCGACCATGGCCTCGAACTGCGCCGGCGCCTTCTCGATATAGATGAAATCCGGCCATTCGGAATCGAGGCCGCGATGAACGACCGTATCGTTGCCGAGACCGCCCTCGATGATGTCATTGCCGTCTTCGGCATCGAAAAAGATCGTGTCATCGCCATTGCCGCCGTCGACATAGTCGTCTCCGTTGTCGCCGTCGATGATGTCGTTGCCTTCGCCACCGTTGATGTTGTCGTCACCGCCGCCGCCGGAGATGAAATCGTCACCGTCGAACCCTTCGAGAGTGTCGGACAGATGGCCGCCGGAGATCTGGTCGTCGCCGTCCAGCAGCACCCGCCAAAAGTCGTGCAGGTTATTGGCGATCACATCCGCGAGCGGTGCATCTCCGAGCACCATGGACGCGATCTGGTTGCCGACATCATCAAAGATGGCAAGCACCTGGACGGTGCCGCCGACTGGCGCGCCGTACTTGCCGTAGGTAAAATCGGAGCCAATGAGCTGAACCGTGTTGCCGCCGGGCGTTTCATATTCGTAGAGCGACTCGGTTGCGCTCGTGAGCGTGTCGAAACCCCATTGGTTCCAGTCCCACATATTGATTCCAACCGTGTTTCCGCCGATCAGATTCGCCATTTTTCTGTCCTCTCTTTCGCCTCTCTCAGAGGGCGTGATGCATCGATTTCAAAGGTTCGACGCGAAGCCCGGCGAAAAGGTTCAATGAGAAGGGGTTTTTTATCTGAGGCGTTAAGCATCCGACGGATTGGGACCGACCGGCGTGAGGTGGCTTTCCATGATTTCGGCGACGCGGGCCCACGAGAACGCCTTCGCGAATGCCAGGCAATCGCGGCGCCGGGATCCTCGTCGAGCGGCCCTCCGAGCGGCAGCGCGGCCACCGGCATCCCGCAGGAAAGCGCCTCGAGCATCACCAGACAGCGCTTGTCGTCGACGCCGGTGTGGATGTCGTCGAGCCGCGCCCGGATTCAGGCCAGTGCTGTTTGCGGATCAGCCGTCCTGCAGGCTTTCGAGGTAGACCAGCAGAGCGTCGATCTGATCCACTTCGAACTGGAACTCAGGCATATCGGGGTGTCCAACGACGATGCCTTCTGCAAAGGCTTCCGCCAGACTGTCGATCGGCCATTTTTCGCCGAAGGTGCGGAACGGCGGGGCCTCCTTGAAGGGGCTGTCGCCATCGGCACCGATGGCATGGCATCTGGCGCAGAGCCGTTCCGCCAGCACTTTGCCCTCAGCGACCCCCGAGACCTGCGTGTCGTCGGCCGCCACGCCCGCGCAAAGGGCAATCGTCAGCGTCATAGCTCCAAGCAAGGCCTTCATGGATGACATCCTCCACCTCCATTCGAATCGGCGCAGACCATGCAGCAAAAGGCGCGGATCGGCGTTGACGCAAATCAACACCGCCGGCCCGTCCTTCAATGCACCAGACCCTTGAGCAGATAGCCGATCAGATAGGCGACACCCGCGGCCACAAGCCCGATCGTCAGGGTCTCCAGGCCGGAACGCGACCAGTGCTGCAGGGACCAGCGGCTCTTGGCCGACCCGATTGCGAAGAACACCGCCGCGGTCAGCACCGTCGACCAGACGAAGCCGTTCTCCATGGAGATGACGAAGGGGACCAGCGGCACCGCCCCGCACAGAATGAAGGCGAAGAATGTGCTGGAGGCCGATTTCACCGGTGAGCGCATTGTCGGCGCCATGCCGTATTCCTCGACCAGCATGGTGTCGATCCATCGGTCCTCGTCGGAGGTGATCGCTTCAACCGATTCCTCCAGGGCCTGCCCGGTCAGGCCTTTCGCCTGCAGGATCTGACGGATCTCCTCGCGCTCGCCTTCCGGCGCCAGAGCAATATGGCGCTTTTCGATTTCGCGGATACGCTCGACGTCGTCAGCCTCCGCCTTGGTGCCGGAATAATTGCCCGCCGCCATGGAGAAGCCGTCCGCCAGCAGGTTGGCAAGACCCAGCACGATGATGACGCTGGACGACAGATTGGCGCCGACCACCCCGGCGACGATGGCGAAGGTCGTAACCGCGCCGTCGATGCCGCCATAGATCCAGTCGCGCAGATAGTTCGGTTTGTGGTCCTGCGCCAGCCGCTCTGAAATGGCTTCGACGGTATGCGAGTGTTCAAGTTTCATAAGTGCCACATGGATTGCTGGTTGCCCGGTGCATCCTCATAGCACCGGCGCGACGGCTCGCCCAACAGTTGCGGCACGGCGGGTGGGTGATGTGGATAAAGCGAACCGTGAAATTGACCGGCCGGCGCAGAATGTGCAACTACACATAGGGATGGCTTCACGGGCGGCTGAGAAGTTTGAAGACAGGCAGGCGGACCCCGCCTTGTGCACATGCGCCAATCTGCGCATGGCGGCGCGGGCGGTGACGCAGGCCTATGACCGCGCGCTCGCGCCGGTGGACCTGAAACTCACCCAGTTCACTTTGATGTCGACCCTTGAGCGGCTCGGCACCGCCCCGCTCACCGTGCTGGCGGAAAAGCTGGTGATGGACCGCACCACCCTGACCCGGAACCTGAAACCCCTGATCGACCGGGGCCTCGTCGAGGCGAGCGGCATCGACGACAAGCGGGTGCGCCAGTTGTCACTGTCCAAAGACGGCCTCAAACTCCTGCGCAAAGCCTGGCCGCGCTGGGAAAAAGTGCAGGCCGAAATCGTCCGCGGTCTCGGGCCGGACCACTGGCAGCGCCTGCTGGACGGTCTTGCGATCGCCGTCACGGTCTCCGGCGACAGTGAAATATAGGGTTAGATCACGATCGACTTAGGTGGGTACACCTAGATCGTTTCTTACATTTTGGAGCGGAATCGGACGGAAAACCGGTATCCACTTTTCCTGATTCAGCTCCAGACCGCTTGAAACTCAGCTCACATGAGCGCCGCGCATTTCCTTCAGCGCGGCCCGTACCCGGCGCCAGGTCTCCGCTTCGGTCTTGTTGCCGCCGTCCTCGGCCTTGACCGCCCGCTGCTCGGCCATCAGTTCGGCCTTGTCGCCATAGGCATCAAGCATCTGCCGCGCATAATCATGTACATCCGCCATGCGCATGGTTTCGTTCTCCCTTGACGTTGATCTGCAGCAAGAATGCCAGAAGAACATGGCGGCAGTGTTGATCTGGCTCAAGGCGAGCCGGCATCGCACGGCCGCGTCAGGCACTGCGCCGGTGCTGCCTGCGTACGCCTTCGCGCAGGTGACGGGCGAGTTCACGGGCGGCGGAATTTCCATCCGGGTCGCCGACATACATGTTGACCGCGAAGCTCGGCAGCTCGGGCAGGCCCTGGTCGCGGCCGAGCACGTCGAGATCGTCCGGCACGACCGACGCCAGGGAAACGGTCACCGCCAGATCGGAGCGAACAGTGGTCATGGTGGCCTCGATGGTGCCGTTCTCGAAGACCGACCGCCAGGCGATGTCTTGTGATCGAAGGGCATCGACGACCGGCTGGCGGAAGGCGCAGTCCTCGGCGACCATCGACAAAGGAAGCGGGCGCTTGCCATGGGCCGCGCCCGACCTGCGTCCGACCCACAGCAGGCGCTCCACCCCCAGCATCTCGCCTTGCGTATCGCCCAGCGGTTCTTCTGCGATGGCGACATCGATGCTTCCCTTGGCGAGATCGGCCCGCAATTCCGGCGACGCGCCGGTGATCAGCGTCACCTCGATGTTGGGATTGGCCGCAACGAAGCCGTCCAGCGCCAGCGGCAGATATGTGGTGACCAGATCATGCGGGATGCCGAGACGCACCTCGCCGCGGATCGACGGCGCCGACATTTCGGTCCAGATCTCGTCATTGACCTCGAGCAGCCGCCTCGCCGGCTCCATCAACAACTCGCCCTGCCGTGTCAGTTTCAGGCCGCGCTGGCTGCGGTCGAACAATGTGCATTGCAAGGTCTCTTCCAGACGCCTGATCTGCTGGCTGACGGCGCCCTGGGTGAGACCCAGCCGGTCCGCCGCAATGGTCATGTTGCCAGTGCCGGCGACAGTGACAAAGGCACGGATGAGGCTGGTGTCGAGATTGCGGTTCATGACCATGAAATTAGCATTCCTAATTCTGACTATAAACAATATTCGTTTTTCTAATGAATTCAAGATGCCTATCTATGGTTCCGACCGAAAGGGACCATCGTGCCTGAAATCTTCGCATCATTCGTTCTCTTCGTGGCCGTGGCCACCGCAACGCCGGGAGGCGCAACCGCGCTTGCGACCGCGTCGGGCATTCAATTCGGCTTCGTGCGCAGTGTCCCCCTGCTGCTTGGCATCGCCGCCGGATTGGCGTTCCTGGCGGGTGCCGCTGCCTCCGGCCTTGCCGCACTCCTGCACACCCTGCCCGCGATCGAACTCACCGTCAGGCTGGCCGGCACCGCCTATCTTCTGTGGCTGGCCTGCAGAATCGGCATGGCAGGCGCGCCGGGCGATGGGGCAAACCGAGAAAAGCCCATCAGCTTCGCCGGCGGCGTTCTCCTGCTCCTCCTGAACCCCAAGGGATGGGCGATGGCAATTGGCGCGGCGGCGTCGTTCGCCGCTCTCGCTACCGATCCGATTGTCCTGGCGATAATCATGGGCGCGACCTTCGCCGCCTGCGCCATCGCCTCCATGTGCCTGTGGTGCGCCGGCGGCGCCTTGCTGGCGAGGACCCTCAGCACCGAGCGTCACTGGCGGCTGGTCAACCGCGCGCTCGGGCTGCTGCTTGCCCTGTCGATTGCGCCCATGTGGATGCACTAAGCGGTCTCACATCACTATTCTTTGAAAGGAACGAGCAATGGATGTCCTTCGAATAGCAGCCTTCTCGGACGGCGATGGCGGCGGCAACCCGGCCGGTGTGGCAATCGCCGATGAATTGCCCGACGCGGCACAAATGCAGGTCATCGCCGCAGATGTCGGGTTTTCCGAAACCGCCTTCGCAACGCCGACCGACACGGGCTGGCGGGTGCGCTATTTCTCACCTGAAACCGAGGTGCCCTTCTGCGGCCACGCGACCATCGCCCTGGGAGCCGCGCTGGCGATGCAGAACGGCGACGGGGTTTTTACCCTCACCCTCAACGAAGCCGATATCACGGTCGAAGGAAGCCGGGGCGGCGCGACGATCGCGGCCGCCCTGCAATCTCCGCCAACCCGCAGTGCCGCGGCAAGCCCCGATCTGGTCGCCGAAGCCCTGGCACTGTTCGGCTATTCCGAGAGCGATCTCGACACCCGCCTGCCGCCCGCCATCGCCGAGGCCGGCGCCACCCACCTGATTCTGGCGCTCGCCGACCGCAAGCGGCTCTCGAACATGTCCTACGACCTCGACGCCGGGCGCCGGCTGATGCGCGACCACGGCCTCGTCACCGTAAGCCTGGTGCATGCCGAAACGCCACGGCTGTTCCACGCCCGCAACCCGTTCGCCTCCGGCGGCGTCTACGAGGACCCCGCAACCGGCGCCGCCGCCGCGGCCCTTGCCGGCTATCTGCGCGACCTCGACTGGCCCCATGGCGGTGATATTCATATCGTTCAGGGCGAAGACATGGGCGCACGCTCATCGATCAGGGCGGAGATCTCACCGGAACCCGGCGCCTCCATCCGCGTATCGGGAGCGGCAAGGGTCATGTGCGAGAATTAGAGCGCGCGGTTAGGTCTTGAGTTCAGCGTAAAGACGTGCCGCATGCCCCGCCAGGGCACCCGACAATACTGGATGTGGCGCCAGCATTAGTGGGTCATGCCCCAGAAAAAAGGCGTGGTATTCAAACAAGACCACTAGCTCACGCAATTATCGGCCCAGCCGGTTTTGTTCAGGACCAATGCGTGATGCTCGCTAAGTGCACCCGTGGTCGCGCCATAGGTCGTGAAAACGATCTGAGCCCGGCAACACCCCTCCATTGAGCCTAGTAATTCGACGTAGCTCACTGCAAATAACAAAATCGGCTGCATCAAGCTCTTGGTCCTTTGCCGCTTGCGCGAGTGACGGATCACGCCATACACCCTTAAAACGATCAAGCGCCCGCTCTATATTGTTAGTTGCTATTTCTATGTACTCATCATCAATCCCAGTCGCCGCTAGTGCAATTGCTGAAGGATTATCTGTATTAGAATCTCTAACAATATTGTCCGCCGCTGATACGTCGTCTATAGAGAGGTCCCTGGCAGCTTTTGCCGCTTGTATAACGGAAGACAGCGCTGATATTGTTGCTACAAAAAGAGCTGCTATCTCAATCATGTGAGCCCCCAAATTGATTGGGTTTGTTTGAAATAGTAATCACAACTCTATTCTACAATTACTTGGTGGTCGTGAAAAGGTAAATCTTAAAAGCACATGCTCCGAGGCCTAAGATGTCCACAATGAGAGGTCTGGTCGAACAAAGCGATAAACGTCGAATTTCCGGCAGTCACAGCAAGGGAATGTGGGTTTTTTCTACCCGCAAGATCAAATAGTTTAGAGTTCCTCAGTTTACGGCAGTATCTGCCCAACGGCGTTTTGTGAAGCTCATGTTTTCGGCTCGATGTCCAAGCGCACTGCTATGCCCTCCAAATCCGCCGAGACGGCCGGATAGCGTTGCAACACCAGCGGATCGTGCCCCGGCACGATATGCGCCGGGGTCTCGGCCAGTTGCTTCAGCGTTTCCCAGCCCTGCACCATGTCGCCGACATTGAAGACAATGGGAAACGGTGCCGCCGCCTCCATGTTCTCGTAGAAATGGCTGGCATCGGAGGCCAGCACCACCCAGCCGCGCCGCGTCCGGACCCGCACCACCTGCAGCCCCATCGAATGGCCGCCGACAAGATGCACGCTGAGGCCAGGCGCCAGCCGCCGTTCGCCGTCGACGAACGACACCCGGCCGTCGAACACCCGGCGAACCATGTCGGTCACATGGTCGACTGTGAAGGGGTGGGCGATCGCATGGCTGCACATATGCCGGCCGGTGGCGTAGTGCATTTCGCTTTCCTGCAGGTGATAGCGCGCCAGCGGAAACTGGTCGTGCCCGCCGGCGTGGTCATAATGGAGATGGGTGATGACGACATCTTCGACCTTTGACGCATCGATGCCGACGGTGGCCAGGCCTTCGGCCGCGGTCCGAAGCAGGGTCCGGCCGCGCGCCTCCGCCTCCGCCGCGTCAAAACCGGTGTCGACAACGAATGTCCGCGTCCCGTTGGTCACCGCCCAGACGAAGTAGTCGATCGGCATCGGCCCGTCATGCGGATCTGGCGGGGTGATGAAATTGTCCCGCCGCAACCTCTCGGCCGACGTCGCGTATTTGACCGCATAGACTTCCCACTCGCCCGCTTCACTCATAGATTTGCCCTTTGCGCTGACACGTCGTAATGACTGATGCCAAGCGTACATGGCGCGCGCGCGGGAGGGAACAGATGACAGACTTCGCCACCATCGGCTTCATCGGCACCGGTGTCATGGGCGAGCCCATGTGCCGCAACCTGTCGTCAAAGCTGGACGTCCGGATCATTGCCTATGATCTGCGCCGCGAACCGCTCGAGCGTCTCGGCGATGCCGGTATCGAGGCGGCATCAGGCGTTGGAGACGTCGCCAAGGCGGCGAATCTGGTCCTGCTGTCGCTCCCCGGCAATAGCGAGGTGGAGGAGGTTTGCCTCGGCGAAGGCGGCATCGCAGCAGCGGGTGCGCCCGGCCTCGTGGTCGCCGATCTCAGCACCTGCGCCGCCGAAAGCGCGCGAACCGTCGGCGAAGGCCTCGCGGAGGCAGGTATTCTCTTCGCCGATGCTCCTGTCACGCGCACCGCCAAGGCGGCACTCGACGGCACCCTCTCCATCATGGTCGGCGGCGACAAGGCGTTGTTCGACCGGCTGACCCCCGTGCTCTCCACCATGGGCACCGACATCACCCATGCCGGCCCGGTCGGCGCCGGCCAGCAATGCAAGCTCCTCAACAACATGGTCTGCGTCCAGACCGTCGTCGCCCTGGCCGAAGCCCTCACCATGGCGCGGCGCGCCGGTGTCGATCCCGACGTGCTGTTCGACATTCTGGGCAAGGGATCGGCCAACAGTTTCGCGCTGCAGAACCACGGCATGAAATCCATGCTGCCGGGCATCTTCCGTGAAGGCGTCTATCCCACCCGCTACGCCCTGAAGGACATCGGTTACGCTCTCGACCTTGCCCGCGAGACCGGAGTCGACGCCCGCGGCGCCGAACTGGCGCAGGCTCTCCTTAGCGCAACGGCGGCCCGGGGCTTCGGAGAGAACTATTATCCCGCCCTGGTGAACATCGTCGACGATATCCAAACAGACGATGCACCAGCCGAAGACTGACTGTCACATGCCGAGGCGCTGGGCGATCTCTGGCGGCACTTCATAGACCCGTTCTTCCGGCAGCGGCGGCAATGGCGACCTGGCGGACAGTGCATCCCTCACATCATGCGCCAGGCCGGAGACATCCTCGATGCCGACGATCCACTGGCGCGCGTAGCGTTCCACCAGGGCGCCGCGCAGGCCGACCTGGATGGCACGCCGTTCCATCCGCTCCAGCGCCAGGGTGCGGTCCGGATCCCACTGCACCCGGCATTCGCTCACCTTGAGCGCCCTTTCGAAAAACGGCTTCTCGCCATGCACGTCCGGATCATATGTGCTCAGGACCGCCCCCGACAGCGCCTCAAGCCATCCCTCATGGGTGATCTTGATGCGCAGAACCACCTCCTGGCCGGCCTTCATTCCGTAGCCGCTGCGATAAAGCATCCAGCCGAAACTGGGCTTGATCCAGGTCATCCGGTCCAGCTTGAACCCGGACCCGAAACGCCCGTTTTTCGCTGCATAGGCGCCGATCTCCGGGCGGTAGGCCTGATAGACATAGAGACCTTCGTCGTCGAAGGCGGCACGGATTTCACGCTCGCGGGTCATGCGATTTCGCGCTCACGGCCGCACGGAGAAGCCGGATGGCCCGAGCAGCGGCGGCAGCAGGGGTTGGATCCGTTCAATCCAGTCGCACAGCAGCGGGCGGGTGCGGCGGGGGTCGATGACATCATGCACAGAAAACGACTCGGCACGCGGGAAGGGTGAGAGTTTCCGCGCCATCTGTTCTTCCAGCTCGCGCCGCCTGGCGTCCGGATCATCGGCCGCGGCAATTTCCCGGTGAAACGCCACCGCCACGCCACCTTCCACCGGCAGCGCGCCACTCTCCACCGATGGCCAGGCAAGCGTGTAGGCGTCGGGTCCGTAATGCGCCGCCTGGGCAACGCCGAATGACTTGCGCAGCATGACGCAGGCCCAGGGCACCGAGCTCAGCGCCGCGGTCAGGACCGTCGACGTGCCGTGCCGTATGGTCGAGGCCTGTTCCGCCGCACTGCCGATCATGAAACCCGGTTCGTCCACCAGGCTCACGATGGGCAGGTGGAAGGTCTCGCAGAGCTCAAAGAAGCGCCGCACCTTGTGGGCGCCCTCCGCCGTCATGGCGCCGGCCCAAAACGTGTTGTCATTGGTGAGAATGCCGACCGGCTGGCCGTTGAGGCGCGCCAGACCGGTCACCTGGCCCCTGCCGTAGCCCGCCCCCATTTCAAAGAAACTGTCGCGGTCCAGAATGTGACGCAGCAGGGTGCGCACATTGAACCCCTTGCGGCGGTCGCGCGGCACGATTTCGAGAAGCTTCTCCTCGCAGCGGTCGACCGGATCGTCGGTGGCGATCACCGGCGGCAGTTCCCAGACATTCTGCGGCAGATAGCTCAGGAACCTGCGGATCTGCAGAAACGCGTCCGGCTCGTCTTCCGATGCATTGTCCACCGTGCCGTTGCGGGTGTGGACTTCCCAGCTGCCGAGATCCTCCTTGGTCTTTCTTTCGCCGAGCGCCCGTTCCACCACCGCCGGACCGGCGATGAGGATCTGCGACGTCGTCTTGGACATCACCGAGAAATGCGAGGCGACGAGGCGCGATGCCGGAAGGCCCGCCACCGGCCCGAGCGCCGCACTGGCGACCGGAACCGCGGCCATGGCCTGCGCCACCGAGCGGAACCGCGGCGCCTGGCTGACCGGCGGGCCGATCGAGGCCTTGCCCGTGCCGCCGACGCTGCCGCCGCCGCCCTCGTGCAGACGGATCAGCGGCACCCGGTGCTTGCAGGCAAGCTCTTCCGCATAGACCGACTTGCGCAGACCCGCCTCGCTCGGCGATCCACCCTTCAGTGTGAAGTCTTCACCGCCGATGACACAGAGCCTGCCGCCGATCTTGCCGAAGCCGAGCACGAAGTTGGCCGGCGTGAATGCGCCGCCCTCCTCATCCAACGTGCCGGAGACCGGGCCGACCTCGCGGAAACTGTCCGCGTCGAGCGTTGCGTCGATCCGCTCGCGAATGGTCAACCTGCCCTTTTCGTGCTGCCGCGCGACGCTTTCCGCGCCCCCCTGTTCGCCCGCCAGCGCCCGGCGTCTGGCAATCTCGTCAACTTCGGCCTTCCAGCTCATAGAACGAATTCCTCTAATTCAGTCGATCCTTTTAGCGCCATAGCGCCCCAGCGCCAATATTGCTGCATCTGTCGCTGATCCGTGCCGCGCGTCGCCTCGTAGTCAAATCGATGGAAAATATGCTGACATGAACGCGCCGCCCACCACGTTGCCGTGGAACACGGTCTGGGTCATCGGCGCCAGCTTCGGCATCGGCAAGGCGTTTGCCGAGCTGTGTGCGGACCGCGGCGCCACGGTGATCGCCAGCGCCAGGAGCGCCGAGGCCCTGGACGAGATGGCGGCGGCGAACGGCCAGATCGTACCCCTGCCGTTCGATGTAACCGACGCGGCCGCAGTCGGAAAAGCGGTCGCCGAAATACAGAACCGGAACCTGCTGCCGGACCTCACCCTCTACAATGCCGGGATCTACGAACCGGTCACCGGCTGGCGTGTCGATGCCGATCTCTTCGCCAGGCATATGGCCGTCAACTACATGGGCGCCGTGCACGTGCTGGACGGCCTGCTGCCTGCGCTCGTTGCACGCGGCAGCGGCCATGTCGCCCTCGTTGCTTCTCTTTCGGGTTACTTCGGGTTGCCCAAGGCAACGGCCTACGGGCCAAGCAAGGCGGCATTGATTTCCCTTTGCGAGTCGCTGAAGCTCGAAATCGATGCCGCCGGACTCGATCTCAGCGTGGTCAATCCGGGCTTTGTCGAGACCCGGCTCACGGACAAGAACGACTTCAAGATGCCTTATCTCGTCTCGCCGGAAGACGCGGCCCGGCAGATGCTCGAGGGTCTGCTGCGCAAGGATTTCGAGATCGCCTTTCCCAAACCCTTCGTGCGGCGGATGAAGCTGACCCGCCTTTTGCCCTACAGCCTCTATTTCAAGGTAATGAAAAGACTGGTCTCATGAACATTCGACGCAGGACCGCCAAACAGACGGTCACACGCTACAGGGATTTTTTCGAAACCGTATGCCCTGAAACACTGGAGGCGGTGGCGCCGCTGGTCGCCGACGATATCCGCTTCGTCGATCCGTTCAACGACGTGTGCGGCCGAACCGCCTTCATCGCGATCTTCGAGAAAATGTACGACGACGTCCAGGATCCGAAGTTCGTCATGCTGGAAGAGGCCTGGGCCGACCAGGTCTGCTTCCTCAAATGGCGCATGACCTGCCGCCAGCGCCATCTCGGAGACTGGGCGGTCGAGGGCGTGACCGAGCTTCAGTTCGACGGTTTCGGCAGGGTCCAGCTGCACCGCGACTACTGGGACGCCGGCGCCGAATTCTACGGCAAACTGCCGGTCCTGCGCCAGATGATCGGCTTTGTGCGGCGCCGCATTGCCGCGAACTGAAACGCTTCACCGGGCGAAAATGCGAGGGGCAGTCACCGACTGCCCCTCGGTATGGTCATTGCGGACTACCGCTTGTACTTGCGGGTGCGGCTTGGGTTGGTGGCTTTGGTCTTGGCCTTGAAGCCCGGCTTGACTTGGGCTGTCTGCGTGCAGTGGCCGTAGACCGTGCCGTTGGGGTCGGTGGCATCGGTGTAAGTGCCCTTGCAGTCGAGCTCCAGGACGAGACAGGAGCCAATGCCCTTGCAAACCGCTCCGCCATTGCCCGTTGAATGGGTGCCGGCACTGGCGGTCGACGCAACGCCGAACGCGGCGAGCGCGAAGAGGGTTGCCAGGGACAGGCGGGTCAGGTTGGTTTTCGTGTTCATGGTCATGTTCTCCATTGATGAATGAGGGTCATGATTGACGCTCGTGACCATGGGTCGTGCCTGCAATGGCAAAGGTTCAGGCCGCACCGCCTGCTGAAACAATTGAAACCTGAATGGTTCTAACGGGGGGGGGAGAGCAGAGCGGCCATGATCCGTGCGGGATACGGAGAAAAATGACCCCAAACAAAACTGTGACCCCCTCACGGCACCTTCATCTGTGGTGGACAAGTCTGCCATTGTTAAGTGTCGGCTCGTTAGGTTTTCAATTTGGGAAACAGTTGCATTGCATGTTTTTTGACAAACAACTTAAGAGTGCGCGCACTTGTTGAACCTATACTGAAAACAGAGAGTTGACCGCTGAAAAGCCTTTGGAGGCGATACGTACTCGCATGGGAGGCTGACCACCAGGGTACGCTTAAAGTCCGTTCTACTGTCGCAGTTTCAGTGTCCGCATCAGCGAGGAGGCCGATTATGAGCTCTTCAATTAAGGCCCTCATTCTAGTGTTTTCACTTGCCGTGAGCGCTGTGGCCAACGCTGCTGACCAGCCAAAGCCGACCTGCGGTGGTGTGTTCGACCTTTGCGGATATGCGGATGCTAATGGCGCTCACGTCATTCCCAGACGTTTCGAGAAGGCTCGTGCCTTCCGCCACGGATTGGCGGCCGTGCGGATCGATGGCCTTTGGGGATTCATTGAACCTTCCGGTGAATTGGCGATCACACCTAAATTTCTGGCGGTTGGCGACTTTCATGGCGCACGGGCCGAGGCTGCCTCAAATGAGGGCGTCGGCGTCATTGACCGTGATGGTGCGTTCATCATCCCGCCCCGTTTTGACCGGGCCATTCCCTTTACAAATGACGTTGCCCTGGTGTCTGAACGCGGTGATAAGCCAGCAAGTAAGATTGCGCGGGGGGTTGGGGTTGATATCATCCACCACTCATTCCGCCTCTATCATCGACAACATGGCTGGTTGACCAAACACCGACACCAATTTCGTTGGTTTCGCAGTCAAAGAGATGGAGGCGGGTTCCTCATCTGGGCTTCGGACTCTGCATCGAGGTCTCCATTTGGGCTGATGGACGACAGCGGGTCGTGGGTAGTTGAACCCAGCTTCGGGGAAGTTCACTCGTTACACGAGGGGCTTGCTCGCGTACGTCGCGGCTTGTGGGGCGCCGTCGATGAAAGAGGTGAAATTGCAGTCCCGCTGCAGTTTGACTGGCTGAGCGACTTCAAAAACGGACATGCGCTCATAGTTGGGCCTGGTCCGGAGGGTGCCAAAAAGCATGGATTGATCCGGTCGGACGGTTCTGTTGTCGCTGAGCCGGAATTCGATTATGCCGCGCTTTCAGGTGAGCCAGGGGAACTCCCCCGCGTAAAACGCGATGGGATTTGGTATCGGTTCGATAATGGAGAACTGATTCCCTTAATCTCAACCAGTAGTCCAGAGGGCAGCTTGGTGGCATCCTGCCCCCAGGGCCTCAGAGTGATGCTGCGGGCCGGTGGCTATTTTTTGACAGACGCAGACGGAAATCCAGCGCTGAAGGAGCCAGTCGAGCGTGTTTCATTTGGTATTGCAAAAAATGAAGGCTCGTACAGCAGCTTAACGTTGTTGTCTCGTGATCTGGATTGTCGAGCCCCCATTTCGGCGAGCGTCGGGAGTCTCCAAGAGCGGAACTTGCGCGGCACATACATCCAACCGAACGGGCGCCCGCTGTTTGACCCACCACGCTTTTTCACAGAAACGTACGTGTTCATTCAAGGTCACGCTGTCGTAAGCATCGGGCGACGTGGAGAAGACCGCTCGTGGGGAATCATTGACACGGAGGGGCATTTTACCCTCGCGCTTGGGCCAAATCGCATCCTACCCGAGAGTCAAGCTTCAGAGTTGGCCGGAAAGGCAATATTCAGCGTCAACAGTGACGAAGGCGCTCACTTAATCGACGCTCACGGCAATCCCGCCCCGGATGTTGAGAAGGCTCTCGAAGACAGGAGGCGTCAACATGCACTGACGTGTTCAGAAGATGCGACCATTATTGGCAATGGGGACCGGTTTGGCATCGCGCGAACAAGTGGGGAGGTTTTGGTCCCCGCGATACACCGTGCCATTAGATGTTATCGCTATGGGGTGGCATGGGCCCCTAACGAGAAGATTGGAAAGTGGTGCCCGATTGGACCGGATGGTCGGTTTCGCGATGCACCATCATGTCAGGAGATGTTCTATCATCCGGTGACAAATTCCCATCACGTTCCTGAGCCTTTCGCTGACGACCGCTTCGAAAGCGGCGTTCTCTGGGTCCGTGCTCTCCTCAGATATGGGCTTCGGCTGCGCGATGCACCGCCACGATGGATCAGAGGTGGAAGGTTCTGACTAAGCATCCTGTTCTGTCGTGCCCTTCTCGCGGTAGCTCTGGCAAGTGATGTGAATCTCGCTTTCCGGCACATAATCTCCGTATCGCGCGCCAATGGAGAATGTCTGAAGCTCGGCGCCAACCGGGCACTCTCCGGGGCGGTTTTGCCGGTTCGCCTTGATTGAGTACCGGGCCTACGCCCGCTTTGTGATCTTGAACAGGCCGACATCGATATTGCCGGCCTTGAAGCCGGCCTCGCAATAAGCCAGGTAGAACTCCCACATCCGCTTGAACGGTTTGTCGAAACCCTGCTCCGCCAGATCCGGCCAGACGCCTTGGAAGCGCCGGTTCCACAGCGCCAGGGTGCGCGCATAGGAGAGCCGGAAGAACTCGGTCTGTTCCAGCACCAGGCCCGCCCGCGTGGTCATGGCCTGCATCACGGCGGGGCTGGGCAAAAGCCCACCTGGGAAAATATACTGCTGAATGAAGTCGGTGCTTTTGCGGTAGGCCTCGAACCGGGCGTCTTCGATGGTGATCACCTGAACGATGGCGTTGCCGCCGGCTTTCAGCCGGTCATGCAGCATGGAGAAGTAGTTCGGCCAGTAGTCCTCTCCAACCGCCTCGAGCATTTCGATCGATACGATGCGGTCATAGAGGCCGTCCACATCACGGTAATCGGTGAATGTGAATTCAGGCGTGTTCGCCGCGCCGAGGCCCGCGGCCCGGGCCCGGCTGTAGTCGAGCTGCGCGCGCGACACCGTTATGCCGCGCACTTGGACGCCGCGTTCGGCGGCGTGACAGGCGAAGCCGCCCCAGCCGCTGCCGACTTCCAGCAGCGCGTGGCCGGGCGTAATTTCGCCAAGCTCCATGATCCGGCCGTACTTGGCCTGCTGCGCCTGCTCGAGCGTCATGCCCGGATCGGCGAAATAGGCCGACGAATAAGTCATCGTCGGATCAAGCCAGCGCTCGTAGAACGTGTTGCCGAGATCGTAGTGATAGGCGATGTTCCTGCGGCTGCCGCTCTTTGAGTTTCCGCGCCACAGGTGCTTGATACGGCTCAGCGTGCGGGCGACGCCGTTGCCCGAATACCACACCATCGGATTGCTCTCATTGGCGATCGCCAGTTCGAACAGCGCGGTGAGATTGGGGCTCGTCCAGTCGCCGTCGATATAGGAGCGGGCCAGTCCCAGCGAGCCTCCGGTCGCGAAGCGGCGCAGGCCGCGCCAGCGGCGGATCGAGATGACCGCATGCAGATCGCTTTGCTCGGGCGACCCGAACACATAGGTCACCCCGTTCGGCAGGCTCAGCGAAAGGCGGCCGTGCTGCAGTTTCGACAGCGCGCCCAGCACAAGGCGTCCAAAATAGCCTGACCCCTTGAAATCAAGGGAATTTTCCTCGGCTGATGTACCGCCGGATTTCGTGCGATCGGACATAGCACCCTAAATTTAAGCCATTAGTCGACTTGGTCAACCGTGGTGAAACCATTTGCCTCGGTGGCCCGGTGGCGATGCACGCGGACACCCTTGCACCAAAGTTTGAAGGCTTCCCAATGGATGCCGCCAATGATCTTGAAGCCCATAGCGAAATAGGCCAGTGCGAAGCGGGCAAGTGTGCGGTCCGACAGGACCGCTCGCCGGGCTGTGAACGAAGCGTTCAGAACCGGTGTTCCCGCATCTTCTTCGCGGATCGAAATCGCCAGGTTTTCGGCCGGCGGAACAACGGCAAACCGGTACGTCGCATCCATGCCGATGAACGGCGAGACATAGAGCGCCTTTGCACAGGCGTGACGCAATGGCGCCGCTGCTCCGGTCTCGACCGCGAACAGATACCTGTGCCGTTCACCGAATGTATTGGTCACCTCGTAAACCAGCGCCGAGAGGTCTCCGGCCGCGTTGTTGCAGAAATAGACGCTCAAGGGATTGAAGGCATATCCAAGCACCCTCGGGTAGCACAGCAAGGATATCTTCCCGCCTTGGACATCGATGCCCGTGCCACAGACCAGCGTCTCGATATGTCGCTTGAGGCCGCCCGCCTCGTCGGCTCCATGGTCCGTCTCAAAGAAGCTGAAGAGATTGAACCGGTTGACCGAAAACAACCGGAGGCGATCCATCGCGGCCAGATCGTCAAGGTCGAGCAGCGCCGAAAATACCCTGTAGCTGAACAGATACCCGCATGGCGCCAGGCGCCGGTGGATGACACGGCCCGCATAAAGTGCTGATCCGCCCGATGTCATTCGGCCGCCACCCGCGAAATGTCGAGGCCCGGCTGAGGGGTCATGATCAGCCGGTCGGAGGGGTTTGCGAGTTCCCAGGGCCGGCGCACCTGGCCGAGCTGTTCGGCAACCGCCAGACCCGACTGCAGACCGTCTTCGTGAAAACCGAATCCGAAATGCGCCCCGCAGAACCAGGTGCGGTTGCGCCCCTGCAGCTGCCACAGATTTGCCTGGGCGGCGACCACACGTCTGTCATAGACCGGGTGATCATAAATGAAGCTGCGGATGATGGTGCCGTCGCGCGGCGGTTCCGGCGGGTTGAGCGTTACGAAGAGCTGGGTCTTCGTATCGAGCGGCTGCAGCCGGTTGAGCCAGTAGGTGACGCAGACCTCGTCGCTGTCTTCGCCCCGCTGCATGTAGTTCCAGCTCGCCCAGCATCCGCGGCGTTTCGGCATCAAACCCTCATCGGTGTGCAGTATTGCGATGTTGCGCTGATATCCGACGTCGCTCAGGAGGCGGCGTTCGGCGTAGTCCGCGTCGCCAAGCAGGCTGAGGGCCTGGTCGGCATGGGTGGCGATCACCACCGCGTCATATGTCTGGGTAGACCCCTGGCGGTCGGTCAGGTGCACGGCATCGGCGGTGCGGCGGATCTGCGACACCGACGTGTTGAGGTGAATGCCACCGGAGATGCCGTTCGCCAGCCGCCTGACATATTCCCGGCTGCCACCGTTGACGGTGCGCCATTTCGGCCGGCCGGCGATCTTCAGGAGGCCATGATTGGCGCAGAACCGCACGAACAGACCGAGGGGAAACTCCAGCATACTGTCCCGCGACATCGACCAGATGGCAGCCCCCATGGGCAGCAAATGGTCGTCGCGAAACGCCTTTGAGTAGTTTCCCTGCGCGAGATAGGTTCCCAGCGGAAGCTGAGCCTTCGCCGGATCGGCGACCGCCCGTGGCGCGTCCCTGTAGAACCGCAGGATGTCGCCCACCATGCGCCAGAACCGCGGCCGTATGACATTCGACTTCTGCACAAACAGCCCGCGCGGCGATCCGCGATACTCAAATCCGCCGTCGTCGAGCGAGGCCGCGAATGACATGTCCGACGCGGCCGTCGCCACGTCGAGATGGGCGAACAGCGCCTTCAAATTCGGGTAGTTTTGCTCGTTGTAGACCAGAAAACCGGTGTCGACCGGAACCGCACCATCAGCGGTTTCGACCAGCTGGGTGTTGGCGTGGCCGCCAAGCCGGTCATCTTTTTCATACAGAACGACCCGGTGTCGAGACGACAAGAGCCAGGCCGCGGACAGTCCTGAGACGCCCGATCCAACAACTGCAATGTGCATTAATGATAATCCTCAGCCGCCCGGCCCCGCCGGCTCACTTGTGTGACATATCGGCTGGTTACGCACAATCCGGCTCGCCGGATCACAGATTCCATGCGAAAATGCCTGCCATGACAGGTACTTCCGGTGATCCAACCGAACCCGACGGCCGTATAGCTGGCATGACGCCTCAAACCGCATCGTCGGCCGTACCTGCCGGTCCATCACCCATTGTGCCGAGAGTGCCGCCGGAGCAAACGCCTGAGAGCCTGTGCGATTTGCTGCGGGCCGTCGGCGTTGATCAGGACAAGGCCGCGTTCGCCGAGCTGTTTGCGTTCTTTGCCCCGCGGCTCAAGAGCTTTTACCTGCGCGGCGGAGCGGCGAACGCGACCGCCGAAGAGATGGTGCAGGAAACGCTTCTTCTCGTCTGGCGCAAGGCTGCGATGTTCGATGCAAGTTTGGCCGGGGCCAGCACCTGGATATTCGCGATCGCACGCAATCACCGGATCGACAGGTTTCGGAGGGAGCGGCGCTTTACGCAATTGGAAGACCACATGCTGGACGCCGAGGTGGCGGAAGACCCGAAGGGCGATGAAACAGTCTACGCGGCGCAGACCGAAACGCGTTTGCACAACGCCATTCAGGAGCTGCCTCCCCAACAGGTCGAAGTGCTGCAGCTGTCGTTCTTCGAGAACAGAAGCCACAGCGAAATTGCCAGCCATCTCAAATTGCCGATCGGAACCGTGAAATCCCGCCTGCGCCTTGCTTTTGGCAAGCTGCGGGCCGGCCTGGAGGACATTTGGGAATGATCAATCATCATCCCAGCACGGAACTGCTGCTCAGCTATGTTGCCGGAAACCTGGCGCCGGGCTTCTCCCTCGCGGTCGCGTCGCACGCGTCCATGTGTTCGGACTGCCGCAAGCGCATTGCCCATGGCGAAAGCATCGGCGGCGCGCTGCTCTATTCGATGGAACCCGCCGAGGTGTCGGAAGATGCGCTTGAGGAGGTTCTCGCCAGGATCGAAACCGGCTGCCTGCCCGGCGATAACGGCGATCACATCACGCTGCACGGCAAGAGCGAAGCGCCAGATCCTCTGCGATCCTTCGTTCCCGGCGCGTTCGACGATCTGCCCTGGCGCACCCTGGCGCCGGGCATGAAGCACATTCGCCTGCCCGTCGACGAGGACAGCGCCGCAAAGGTGCGCCTGATACGCCTCGCGCCGGGGGTCGCAACCCCGGCCCACAGCCACAGGGGCCACGAGCTCACCTTGGTGCTGAAAGGCTCCTTCAGCGACGAACTGGGGCGATTCGGCCCCGGCGACATCCAGGAAACCGACGCCAGCGTCAGCCACCAGCCCATGGCCGATACCGGCGAGGACTGCGTCTGCCTGATCGTCACCGACGCGCCGCTGAAGTTCGACAATCTGGTCGGGAAGATCCTGCAGCCGATCTTCGGCTACTAGAGTTTGTCGCGTTCAATCTGCACCGCCCACGCCCCCTGCCCAACCACCCGACAACGGTACCCTTGGGGTGGTGGGGCAGGGGGCGTGGGCCGGTGCCGAATCACTTAAAGCGCGACGCGCTTTAATCTCTGGTACTTAGCACTGCACACAACGCTTCCAAATCCACCACATCGCAATTAGGCTTCGCCCGACACGACGCCTGATCGACCCGCAGTGGACCCCATGTGATGCCCGATCCCGATGAAAGCGCATTGAAAACGCGCCTCGACCGCCTTGTGGCGATCAACACCGAAAACCCGCCGGGACGCGAGGCGGAAGCGGCCCGGCTCATCCTCGAAGACCTCCAGGCGATGGGCTGCCGCGCCGAGACTGTCGACGTGCTACCGGGACGCACCAATGTGGTCGCGCTCTTTGAAAACGGTCCTGGCCCGGCATTTGCCTTCAACACTCATATCGATGTGGTACCGGCCGGCGATGGGTGGACATCGGACCCGTTTCGCCTGCGCGAGGCCGGCGGACGCCTGTTCGGCCGCGGCAGTTGCGATGCCAAGGGCCCGCTGGTCGCCATGCTCGATGCCATGCAGGCCCTGATAGCGGACCGGGCAAACTGGTCGGGTACCCTGATCGGCGCCTTTGTCGCCGACGAGGAGGCCGCGAGCCTCGGCGCCAAGGCCTATGTCAGGACCGCGCCCCATGTCGATTATTGCGTCATTGGCGAGCCCACCTCCTGCACCACGGTCACCGCGCACAAGGGCTCGATGCGGCCTCTCGTCCGGGTCAAGGGCCAGACCGCCCATTCCGGCATGCCCGATCTCGGGGTCAACGCCATTCTCAAAGCGGCGTCCCTGCTGCGTGAGATCGAGGCCCACCACGATGAACTGCGCGGCCGCCGGCACGATCTGGTCGGCAACGCGTCGCTGACGGTGACCCGTGTTTCTGGCGGCCATGCCGACAATGTGGTGCCCGACGCTTGCGAGCTTCTCCTCGACCGGCGCATGGTCCCCGGCGAGAGCGAGGACGAGACGCGCCGCGAAATCGAGACGCTGGTGGAACGCGCCGCGCGCGACAGCGGCACCGACATGGAGATCGTCGAGTACCGTCCGACGACCGGCGGCGCCACCGAAACCGACGCCGCCCACCCGGTCGTCGAAGCGGCTCAGGCCGCCTGCTTGCACCACAATGGTGCAGCTACACCTTTGTCCGGTTTCGAAGGCGGCTGCGACCTCGTCCACTTCCGTTCGATCGGCGCCCAGGGCGTGGTCGTCGGCCCGGGCGCGCTTTCCGTCGCGCATCAACCGGACGAGTTCGTGCCTGTCGATGAGCTGGTGCGCGCCTCGTCCATCTACCGCGACATCGCCGCGCGCATGCTGGCCGGCGGCGAACCCTTGTCCCCGCAATGAGCCTGCGCGTCCGGCTGCTGGCGGCCTCGGTTCACTATGGAGACGGCTTCCAGCTCCACACCGCCTTGTCCGGTGCGGTGTCCGGGCTGGACGAGCTCTATCTCCTGATCGAAAGCGACGGAGAGGTGATCGGCCTCGGCGAGATTCGCGAAAACGTGCAATACCTCACAGGCCTCTCGAGCGCGCAGGTGAGGTCGTATCTGGCTGATGTTATTGGAAATATTGACTGGCAGCGCGTCTGCGCGGGAGATGCTGCGCCTGTGGTCTCGGCGGCCGCCAAGGCGCCTCCGTTGCCCCGCGCACTTCTCGACTGCGCCCTGGCCGACATGGCGGCGCGGCGGGCCGGAGCACCGCTCGCCGAACATCTCGGCGGCAGCTTCCAGGGCGCGGTTGAGACCAACCAGTGTCTGCAACTCTCCAATCCGGGGTCGCTCGCCGAACAGGCCGGGGCCTATGTCGAGCGCGGCTACCGCAAGATCAAGCTGCGGGTCGGAGCCGGCGACTTCGCGCATGACCTGGAGAAGCTGGAGACGCTCCGCGGCAGGTTCGGCAGCGATATCGAACTGGCGATTGACGCCAACGGCACGTGGACCGGGAACGAGGCATCTGAGTATCTGCCGCGGCTGGCGCCCTTCGATCTCGCCTACATCGAACAGCCCGTGCCACCCGGTGACGCCGGCGCGCTTGAAGACGCCCTTGCGCGAACCCCGGCGCCCATCATGCTCGACGAAGCCGCATCGAGCCTTGGCGCGGTGCGCGCGATCATCGCCTCCAGGCTCGACGTATGGGTCCATCTCAAGATCGCCAAGATGGGGGGCTGCACCGACCTCATGCGGGCCGCGGCCCTGCTGCATGAGAGCAACATGCCCTTCATGATCGGCCAGATGAACGAGG
>JAJFHL010000201.1 GCA_021775615.1 Hyphomicrobiales bacterium | reverse complement strand
CCCGACATCATCATGATCGGAGAGATCAGAGACCTGGAGACCGCTCAGATCGCAATTCAATCCTCGCTGACAGGGCATCTGGTTCTGTCCACACTGCATACCAACAGTGCTGCGGCAACCCTGACGCGTTTGCTCGACATGGGTGTTGAGGACTACCTTCTCGGCGCCACGGTGACCGGTATTCTGGCGCAACGTCTTGTCCGCCGCCTGTGCACCTCCTGCGCTGAACCCTGCCGGGATGCAGGCGGCCTTGTTCGCAGTCTTGTCGGCAGCGGCTCGGGCGTGGAATTGCCCGATCACGCGAATGTGTTGCAGGCACGAGGATGCGCCGCGTGTCGCGACACCGGCTACTCGGGGCGTGCCTGCATCGCAGAGCTTCTGGTCATCGACGACACCATCCGGCGCATGATCATGGATGCCGCGCCGCAAAGAGAAGTCGAACGCTATGCCTCCGCAAGCGGATTCCGCACGATGCGTGAGGACGGTGCCGCAAAAGTCTGCGCCGGACGGACCACAATGGAAGAGGTCCTGCGCGTAACGCGATCAACCTGACGATGCCCCTGTATCAGTACAAAGCATACAGCGACACTGGAAAGATCTCGCAAGGGTCGCTTGAGGCGGCCACCGAGGGGGCGGCGCTGGAGCGACTTCATGAGATGGGCCTTCTGGCATTCTCAACTGAAGAAGTGTGCGGCAGATCACAACCAAAATGGTGGCAGCGTGAGGTGGAGCTGTTCGGAAGCGCTTCCAAGGGGCTGTTGGCCGGCTTCACCCGTGAGCTTGCCGCGCTTCAGGGAGCAGAACTTCCACTCGACCAAAGCCTTCGGCTGCTTGCTGCGGATCAAGGCTCGAAGGCATCTCGCGTGCTGGCCCAACCAATTCTCGACAAAGTGCTCGCCGGCGCGTCACTGTCAGAGGCGCTTTCCGGCCACCCCGAGGCCTTTCCGGAATATTACCTGAGCACCGTACGGGCAGGAGAGGCAGCGGGCTCGGTGGCGCCTGTGCTGCAGGAACTGGCTGGTTATCTTGAGCGGCTTGTTGAGACGCGGGCACGCATTACGTCCGCGTTGGTCTATCCCACCATACTTCTGGTCACAGCGATTGCAGCGCTCGCTGTGATCATGACCTTGTTCATCCCGCAGATCCTGCCGCTGTTCGAAAGCGCGGGCTCGCGGTCTCCATTGTTCGTAACGATGATTGTCACCACTCGGGACGTCATGGTCACCCATTGGCTCCTTGTTGTGGCGGCGCTGTGCGGCTGTGTTGTTCTGTCGGTGGCCGCGTTCACCAACGCAAACTGCAAGACACTGATCGATCGACTCACATTGACCACCCCGTTCGTCGGACCATTGGTTTCAAAGTCCGAGGCGGCTCGGTTCTCACGCACGCTGAGCATGCAGCTTCGCAATGGCGTGTCACTGGTCCCCGCGCTCGTCATTGTTCAGCAGGTGGCAAAGAACCGCATGATCGTGCAGGCGCTCCAACGTGTGACGCATGCCATGAGAGAAGGGGCGTCCCTTCATGAGCAGCTCCGCAAAGAACAGGTGTTTCCCGACCTGGCTGTAAGACTGATCGCGGTTGGAGAAGAGTCCGGCAAGCTGGAAGACATGCTGGCACACGCCGCAGTCATTCTCGAAGCAGATGTCCTGCGGCGTATCGACAGGTTTATGAGTCTGCTGACACCCGCCTTGACCTTGCTCATCGGTGTTGCGGTCGGAGGGCTTATGCTTGCTATGATGGACGCCATTCTGAGTGTCAATGAGATTGCATTCTGATGCAACGTTCCAACCGTCTGACGCTACATCGCGAAGCCGGGTTCACCTTGCTGGAAATGCTTGTCGTACTCGCCATTGTCGGTGGTCTTATGTCGGTTGTCATCGCCTTGGTGAAGCCGCGCGGCGAAGTGCTTGCGTTGCGCCAGGTATCGATGGATATCGCTTCGGGCCTTCGCGCCGCCCGAAGCGATGCGGTCTGGAAAAACGATGAGACCGTGTTCTCATTCGATGCCGAGAACCGCTTGTTTCAGGGTACGGCTGGAACAAAGATCATTGCCTTGCCGACTGACATGGCAGTCACCCTGGAAACTGCAAGGACAACCGGCGATGCCAATACGGACAGCCGGTTCAGGTTCTTTGGCGATGGCAGCTCGACCGGAGGAAAGATCGTTCTTCGCGGTGCGGAAAAAGAGATCCGCATCACCGTGGAATGGCTAACGGGTGCAGTGAGGATTGATGAACCGCTACGACGCTGACAACGGTTTCACGCTCATCGAAGTGTTGGTTGCGTTCGCCATGCTGTCGACTGCCGTGATCGCAATTTATGCAACCTATTCGGACGGCTTCTCGTCTATCAGAAAATCGCATCAGGCCATTCTTGCCAGCAATGTTGTTCGGACGAAACTCGCATTAATCTCCTCAGACATTCCACTGCGACCAGGTGTCGTGGAGGGTGAGGTGCAGGCGGGTGTTTCGTGGAATGTCCGCATAGAGCCCCATCCGGCACCGTCGGGCCGTTTGCCCAAGGGTGGGATAGTTGCTTATCGGATAGTTGCCACCGCCCATTGGAGAAATGGCCTGGCGGCGGCCGAGAGCTCCATCACCTACACCACAATGCGGCTCGGCGAGGCGCCCTGACACCATGAACGCGGCTGCAAATCGTTTGGTGAAAGGGTGTGCTGGATTCACGCTGCTTGAGCTGCTGGTTTCGCTGGCATTGATGGCCCTCATCATGACGTACCTGTCCAGCTCGATCTCTACTGGCCGGCGTGCATGGGAAACAGCGCAAAGCCTTGAAGATCCCCAAACGGTGGAAGCCGTAAGACGCTTCGTCAGTCAGCGCTTGGCGCAATCGATGCCGTTGCTTGTGAGACTACCCAACTCCCAACAGGCCGCCATCCTGTTCGACGGGCGGTCTGCTGCTGTCAGCTTCGTTTCAACCGTGACCGGGCACACGGAAGTCGCCGGCATTTATCGATTCGAGTTATCACTCGACAAGTCACGCAGAGATCGTGGCGGACTTGGATCCTTGGTGGTGTCGCAAACGGTCTTGCGCACTGCGAAACAACACGATGCCGTCGGTGCCGCTCCGGTCACGCGGACTCTACTGGGTGGAGTTGTGCATCTCAAATTTTTGTATTTCGGTGCGCCCAAGAACGTCGGGAGTCCGGTGTGGCATGGAACTTGGCAGGATCCCAATAGCTTGCCGTCGCATATCGCCGTTGAAGTTGAATTCGACGGTCGGAACACTCGCCGTTGGCCGCGGCTTGTCGTTCGACTGCCGCTCTCCTCAGGCCCATAGCGTTTCACCAACTCGTTACATCTCGGCTCTCCCCATCGCCACCTTCGGCACCATCTTGACCAAGCGAGTAGACATCAAACTCGCTATGCTGGCCGGGATATCTGTATTCGAACGGGCGGCCCCAAGGGTCTGTCAGTCCGCTCTGCTTCTTGAGATATGGACCATTCCAGTTATCCGCGCTGGCGGGTGATTGCATCAACGCCGACAAGCCCGCTTCTTGGCCGGGATAAGTGCCGACGTCGAGAAAGTAGAGTTCAAGCGCGCTCGAGATGTGTCCGAGCTGAATTGCTGCGGTCTGTGTTTTTGCCTGGCTGAAGTAGCTGAGCACGCGCGGCCCAACGACTGTCGCCAGTAATGCGATGATGCCGAGGACGACGAGCATTTCCAGCAGCGTGTAGCCATCGTCGCTCCTCAACACTGGTCGTTGCCGAGTATGTACGGAACGGCGAACTTTAACGGCCGCACAACGACTCTGCAGTTTGGCAATCAACGCACCAGAACAACGCATGGTGTCCTTGCTCCCCGGTCGCAAAGATAAACCCTATCGCGGCCGACGAGCCGCTTGAGAATTCCGCCTATCCCAGAGGCCCGAACAACCAGACGAGCCAAGTACCAAATGCAATATGGGGTCCGAAAGGAATTCTGCTTTCACGTGTAATCGGTTTGTTTGCAAAAATTGTGGCGGCAACCATGGCTAGTGCAGTTGCGCAGGCCCACATGATTACGGATGGTAGTCCGGCAAGCCCAATCCAGGCACCGGATGCGGCGAGGAGCTTTGTATCTCCCAGCCCTAATCCTTGCCGGCCCCGGATTGACTGGTAAAGACTATCAACCGCGTAGAAGAATAGAAATGCGGCAACGGCCGCAAGCAATCGGTCAGCGATGTCTTCGGGCTGCCTCCAATATGTGAACGCGAGACCGCACCCAACGAGAGATAATGTGAGCGCGTTCGGCAGTCGTTGAGACAGGTGATCGGTGACCGATGCCGCGATCAGCATACTCCCGAGCAGCGCAGTGGCCGCAACCACTTCTGCAGGGAATGAGGGTCCTGACGCCGCAACGAAGGAACCCGCGTAGATGATCAAATAC
>JAJFHL010000021.1 GCA_021775615.1 Hyphomicrobiales bacterium | reverse complement strand
AAAGCAGGCATATGGGTTGACGCTTATCTGCGCCGTTGCGGAGCTGAGGGGTTGGGCGTCTATGTTGCGCGGCGCGGTGATGCCGACGCGGGCGCGATACTCATCAAGGTCGATTATCTCAACGGCGAGACCATGGTCTATGCGCCTGCCATCGGCGCGTCAGATCTTGATCATGACGACCGGCAATGGGCACGGTTGACGGGGCCGGATCCGGTTAACGAAGAACGGGCAGAACAGATGATCGAGCGCCAGGCGAACTTCGATCCGGACATCTGGGTGATCGTCGTTGAGGACAGGACCGGAGCGGCTCTTCTCGACAAGAGCATGATCACCGAACTCTAAGCAACGCGTGGATTGCGCGATGCCGTCGCTTCTCCGGCCGGCTGGTGTGCCGGCAATCCTGCGAATGCGCCGGAAACGAGGAGTGTTCTGGGTAGTAGTTCAGGAAGTTGCAGCCCATTGCCGTGCTGTTGCGCGAAATGCAACCCGGCCCCGCTTTCACGAGACGCGTATCACATCCAAGTCATTGAAAAATTTGGTAGCGGAGGAGAGACTTGAACTCCCGACACGCGGATTATGATTAAGGGTTTGTAGTGTTCTGAGAGGTTCCAGATTACCCTAAATGACTGAGAGACTTAGGGTTTCCCAAAATCCCGCTGTTGCGAACGTTCCATGAGCGTCTGTGTAATTCCGGGCACGATTACAGCAAAATTACACAGAGATTTCGTGTTCTGTTCTCGGCTTTGCAAGGTGACACTTGAGGGTGGTGGTCACCGTCTATAGTCATTGATTCAGAGATTGGAACGGCCGTGGAGATGTGGGCAGCAAGTTGCACCCGCACACTTCGTGGGTATAGGGTTCACCGCAACGGAGAGGGATGACACAAACCCTGTGAACCCCGAGGCTGCGCTAAAAGAGCACGCGTCTTCTCAAGCGAAGTTCTTCGGGGTGTTGCTACTGCTATCGGTCGCAATGTTGCTGGCGCCTCACGCACTCGCAAAAGCATTCGGACTGCTCGGTGCATTGGGGTTCGGTTTGTTATTCACCTTTCATGCTGCAACTATGATTTCTTCGTCCCGTTATGGCTGTAAGCACTCGGTGTTTCAAATAGCGGTGGCGATATTAGTTCCACTGGCGCTGTCTGCATACTTTTTGACAGACGTGCAGCCCGCATCATGGCAGGGCGTCATTCCTGGCCTGTCCCGGTGGTCGCTCTTGCCCATTGCCGTTCTTGCCTATGTTGGGTGGGCCGGTTCTCAAATGAACAACGAAAACCATCCGTTTCGGGGTTACTTCATCGCCGCAACTGTTCTCTTTGCGATATCGCTCTCGGGCCATCTAGGCATCACGTCGTACACAGATGAATACGAGGAAAGCGTTTTCTTTGTTGACGAACAAAAAGCAGCTGAAGCAGCCGAGAGTGCACGGTACTTCATGCAGTATTTGGTGTACTGCGGCGTCACGTATACAGCGATGTTCGCAAGGACGTTTCGTACCTGAGGGCATCAGCCAATCAGACTGAGGAACTAACTGGCAATTTGCAGGACCTCAGTTCACCGGCCACTCCGGTTCCGTACGTTGCAGCTCTTGCACCGCCCGCTTGATGCGCCGCCACACCGCAACGCCGTCTAGATCCCCCTGCCCGTCAAGCTCTTCAATGCGCTGTGCCGCGGCTATGTGTGCCGTCTCGCCATGTTGCTCAATGCGCATGTTGGCGGCGCGGTATATGTCGAGTTCAGAGGCCATGACAACTAGTCAAACATGGTCATCGCCTGCCCCAAAGGACTGGCAAGCACACCTAGAGTGTGTCAAGATCGGATTTTAGTCGGGGGTATACGTAAATGTTGGTCTATTATATTGGATGCGCCGCGCTTGGGGCCGTTGCGGGTTTCCTCGTAGGGGGCAGTTCTAGTCCTGTAGTTGCTGTCGTCCTTCCGCTTCTATTTGCGTTGCTCGGTGGTGCTGCAGGCGTGCTCGGGCTCATGCCATCCCACCCGAACTCCGAACGTTCCAAACTTCGGTTTCAAATTGTTGGCGGTGCTGCTCTTGCCGTATCTGTGCCGTTCTTTTTCGGCGTTCTTTATGGCTCGCTATTGAGAACTGGCCAAGACATTGAATCTCTTGTGCCGAACTTCACCGCTAAGGTTGGTGCTGAAACGTTGTCAGAAAGGGACCTGGCAAGGTTGAACCCACAGGAAACTGTGCGAGCTATTTCGCTCGACAACACGCTTCGAAAAAACGGCATCTCAGCACTTAGAATCGTCAGAATAATTCGCCAATTGGTTCAAGCTAAAGCCCGATCGAACTCTGAATATGAAGCAAGTCGCCCCACCCTTATTAAGATTGCCAATCGATTTGTCGATAGGGGTCCGCCCTCCAAAGGGCGTCAAAACACTTACAGGGCTGCGTATATTTTCGTTGCTGTGGTGGCAGGCAAGCAAGGCGGCCCGGATGCGAGTGAATTAAAGGCGTTGAAGCGTCTACGTACTGAGGTATTCAAAGATGTGTTTTCAACCACTGAACAGCCCGACATTAATGACAAACTTGCGCTGGCTGCAGCCCTAACGAGCTTGCCCGACTCCGAGTTCATCAGTGATGCCCTGAAAGCAGAAATTTCTTCGAACACAAAAGACACCGCTAACGACACCGCTAACGACAATGCTGGCAAAATTCCGCTCGGCTTTGATCAGTTCATCATGGGCATCCCCGATCTCAGGCAAGGCACATAGCTTTTGCGAAGGGCGCCCGTCGTTAGTGAGAGTGCTCGCTGCTGAGTTCCTCAGCGGCCGCGCCACTTTTGCCGGCCCAACAGTTTCATGTAGATGCCAGGCATATGCCGTAGTCAACATACGTTCCCCCAACATGTGGATATTTGGAAGCGCAGTGATGCCGCATTCGGCGCAAAGTCTATTTCTTCAACCGTACTCCCGGCCCGCCACCATTGGCCTCGATGAACTGGACGCCTGCGGCTTCAAATGCCGCCACTATTTTATCGTTGTTGGCGTACTGCAAGTGCTTTGACATGCCGCCTGCGGTTTCGTCACTCAATTCGAATCCGTTGATGGTTAAAAGTGGAACATCGGTGCTGCTACCCGAACTCTCGTTCCAGTCGCCTCCTTTGCCTAGATCGCGCGCATGCTATGCTTGCGTGTAGAGGCAGAGCGAACATGTACCAAGAAGCAACCACCCGGGGTGCTCTTGATCGAGCATCGAGGCAAGCTTTCCGCGAACACTTCGACCATCACCGCCGAAAGCCGGAGGATGTGGCACCAGAAGACTGGATGGGGCCGAAGGGGTACTCACAGATCCGAGAGCTGTTCGAAGCTTTGAACGAACCAGCTCTCGACTATGGCGTCTCCGTTCAGATGAATGGCGAAGACTTCTATGACGGCCCTGCGCAACAGATGATGGGAGTTCCCGTGACAGTGCACAAAACTGGGGCTATTGCGCACCGGCCCGTTGAGTTCCAACTGAGTGCCTGAAAAGATTGGTAGCGGAGGAGAGACTTGAACTCCCGACACGCGGATTATGATTCCGCTGCTCTAACCAGCTGAGCTACTCCGCCACACGGCGGCCGGGGCATGGGTGCCGCACGGCCAGACGAGGCGGGATATAAGGGCTGAGGGGCGCAGGTGTCAAGCGCTGCCCGCAGTCTCGAATCACCTCCTGCCGCGCGATCTTCGGCGGCGAGGTAGCATTGCGCCTTGCACTTTCTCCGCACACGAACCACCTGTAAAGTGTGGCCAAAGGGTGACACTCCGTCACTAATCGGTCTATCTGTTTACGATTGAAACGAAATTTCTTTGGCGAGCGGCCTCCAATGTGGCTAAATTCCGTCATCGTGTTGCGGGGACGGCTACACAGATAGGATTTGAGGACGCGTTGCATATGCGTTCAAAGTGGTACTTGAAGGCACTGTGGTTGCCTGCCGTGCTGGTCGCGCTCGCGCTTGTCGTTGCGGCCCCGGCGGCGCGTGCCGACGAATTCACGCGGCTCTACAGCCAGATTCTGCGCGACCCGCAGAATGTTTCCCTCAACCTTCGCTATGCCGAGCTCGCCGTCGAGCGTGGCGAGATCCGCAAGGCGCTGGGCGCCTATGAGCGGGTGCTCGACGCGGACCCGGGCAACGAGGAAGCGCGCCGCGGCCTCAACCGGGTGACCGCCGACCTGACACCCGCCATCACCCGCGGCCGTCTCGAACTCGGCACCCGCTACGAAAGCAACGTGCGTGAGGTATCAAGCGGCCGCACCGACGATGTCATGGGCTTCGCCAAGCTCTATGTGTCCGACGAGCGCTCGCTGCACGGACACCGCTGGCGTTCGGATGTCAGCGCCTATGCCGACGTCCATGGCGACACCCCTTCGCTCGATTACTGGCACGCGCGGGTCCACACAGGTCCCCTGTTCGATCTCGGCGGCGGCACCACCTTGCATGTGGCGCCGAGCGGCGGCATATCGTTTCTCGATGCCGACTATTTCTATTCCGAGGCGGCGCTTCGGCTGGTCTTCGAGCAGCTGTTCGGGATTCTCGACAGGCTGGAAATACGCGGCGGCTATCGCGACATCGACAATTCCTTCAGCCGTGACAGCGGTCTTGTGCTCGACGTGGTGGCGCGCGAAACCTTCCGCGGCGTGATCAGCAATTCCGACGCCCTTGTGCTCCAGCCCTTCGTGCGCCTGCGCGACGCTTCCGGCAACGGCGCCAATGCGGCCGGCCTGCCAACCAGCTTCCTGATGGGCGACTACATCGAAGGCGGCGCCCGTCTGATGTATTACTTCTACCTTGACGACTCCATCCGGCTCGGCGGACGCTTCACCGCCTGGTACCGCGACTACGATCAGAACATCACGCTGGGCACCACCGGTCGCGAGGACTTCTACATCGCGCCCGAGGCCGAGATCATGTACCGCAATGCCGTTTGCTCGGGATGCGATCTCAGGCTGCGTTACCGGTATGAGCAGAATTTCTCGAACGACGGCACGCAGGATTATATGAACCACTCGATCATCGCCAGCGGCATCCGGAGATTTTGAAGTGTCGGCGGCACGTGTTGGCGGATCAGGCGGGGGCAGCAGTGCGGCGCTGCAAACTGGACATATTCAGGGACGAACACCACATTCATGGCGCCGTCCCGGTTGAAACCGCAACGACAGTTGTCAACAGGCCCTAAACCTATGACCACGCGCTCCGTTAAAAGGCTCGCCACATTTGCAAAACTCAGCACGCTTTGTTTTGCAGGCTTCCTGACGCTCGCTCCAGCGAGCGCCGAACAGATCGGCACCGCCTCGACCGTCAGAAACTCCGTCACCGGCACTGTCGCCGGCACCTTGCGGCCGGGCATGGGCGTACATCACCGCGAAGTCATCTCTTCTGAAGTGGGCGCCGAGGCGCAGCTGATCTTCCGGGACGAGACCGTCTTCAATGTCGGCTCGGGCGCTTCCGTCATGCTGGACGAGTTCATCTACGATCCCAACCGCAAGACCGGCACCATCGTGCTCGACGTGACCAAGGGCGCCTTCCGGTTCATTTCGGGCTCGGCCAAGTCGGAGAGCTATACGATCAAGACGCCGGTCGCCACCATCGGCGTGCGTGGCACGATCTTCACGGCGAATATTCTGAGCGACCTGTTCATGACGCTGAACCTCCTGCAGGGCAAGCTCTTCATCTGCCTCAAGCCGGGAGCAACCATGGAAGGCTCGGGCATCGATACCAGCCAGCCGCCGGTCAGGAAAAACGGCGAGGACTGTTACCTTGTCGATCCCGGCCTGTTCAGCATCGGCTTCGGGCCGCTCGACGACTGGCAGAATCCGGACGGCGACACGTCCGATCCCAATGATGGCGCCGATGATCCGGTCGAAGATGATCCAGGTTATCCCTACAGCCCCATCATCGAATGCAGTGAGTGCTTCGTCGACAGTGTCAGAAATTAACCGCAACCGCGTGCGCCAACTTTGTCGGTGCGCGCCGGACCGGACTTTCCAGATTGGTTACACGACGGTCGGCTCAAATCGCGACGTCGCGCACTTCCTGATCCACTGAAATCGCCGTGGCGGCACGCTCGGACGGCGCACGCCGCAGGGAGCGGTTTTCACCCGGCGTTTCTTCCTTGGTGAACCGCAGCATCGTGAACAGGCCGAAGGGCTTCATGGGCCGCTCCTCGACGAGACGCAGGTTGTCCTGGGTCATGACGTTCTCGATGCCGAATTCGGGCCGCCATCCGAGCCGCTCGGCAAACGGCGCCATGGCTTTTTCCACCATGCCGCGCACGCCGTGTTCCTGGCTGAAATGGTTGATGATGAGGATCTGACCGCCCGGTTTGCAGACCCGTTCCAGCTCGGCCATCACCTTGGATGGATCGGGCACCACGGTGAGCACATACATGGCCACGACCGTGTCGAAGCTGGCGTTTTCGAACTCAAGTTCCTGGGCATCCATTTCCAGAATGCGATCGATGTTACGCAACCCGAGCTTGCGAACCCTTTCGCGCGCCTTGCGCAGCATCTCGGGGCTGAGGTCGATGCCCGTCACGTCGAGATGAGGGCGATAGCGTGGCAGGGAGATGCCCGTTCCCACGCCCACTTCCAGGACACTGCCGCGGCGCTTGTTGATCGCGTCGACCGCAATGACCCGACCCGCATCGGCAATCTTGCCGAAAGACAGATCGTATACCGGAGCCCACCGTGCATATGCCTTACGCACGGCATGCTCATCCATAGGAACTATGTTCGACAAAAACGCCTCCATCCCCGGGGTCGATCGCCCCGTCTCACATTAAGTACCTATCCGCCAACTAACCGCCAACTCATCCGGCGGATGCAGTACCCATGAGGAATTCACTCTCTAATACTCCAAGCCCCGGCCCTTTGTCCAAGGCGTTTTGCACTCGCGCAATCCATCCCCCGCCAAGCACCCGCGAGCAGGGCTTGGCGCTGTCGTAAAACACGCAGGCCTGGCCGGGCGAAACACCAGCTTCCCCCTCTTCAAATGCGACAACCAACTGGCCTTCGATCAGGCGCGCCCGTGCCGCCACGGGCTTGTGCGTCGAACGTATCTTGACCGACAGATCCATTCCGTCCACGGCACATTCATACAGCGGAACGTCGCCAAGCCAATTGACATCGCGCAACTGGATTGTGCTTGCCAATAAGGCCTCTTTGGGGCCGACCACGACGCGCCCCGTGACCGCGTCGAGCTTCACGACGTAAAGCGGTTCGCCTTCGGCCACGCCAAGGCCACGGCGCTGTCCGATTGTGAAGTTGATGATGCCGCCATGCCGGCCGAGCACGCGGCCGTCCAGATGAACGATATCGCCGGGCTCCGCCGCACCCGGACGCAGGCGCTCGATCACCGATGCATAGCTGCCATCCGGCACGAAACATATGTCCTGGCTGTCGGGCTTGGCGGCGATCGGAAGATCGAGTTCGGCTGCCAGCCGCCGGGTGTCCGCCTTGCTCAGCCGGCCGAGCGGAAAGCGCAGGAAGTCCAGTTGCTCGGGTGTCGTGGCAAACAGAAAATAGCTCTGGTCGCGATCCCCGTCGGCAGCGCGATACATTGCCCTCCCCCGATCCGCGGAGCGACTGTCTATATAGTGTCCGGTCGCGAGCGCCTGCGCGCCCAGATCGCGCGCCATGTCCAACAGATCGACGAACTTCACACTCTGGTTGCAGCGGACACACGGTATCGGCGTTTCGCCGGCCAGATAGCTGTCGGCGAATTCCTCGATAACGGCGCTGCGGAACCGGCTTTCATAGTCAAGCACGTAGTGCGGGATGCCGAGGCGCTCGGCCACGCGGCGCGCATCGTGAATGTCCTGACCGGCGCAACAGGCGCCCTTGCGCTGAACCGCGGCGCCATGGTCGTAGAGCTGCAGCGTGATGCCGATGACGTCATATCCCTGCCGCGCCAGAAGACCGGCCACAACGGAAGAATCGACGCCGCCCGACATGGCGACCACGACACGGGTCTGTTCGGGTCGGCCGGCGAGGTCGAGGCTGTTGCGCCCCGTGTCCTCGTCATAGGCGGGCGTCAGCATGTCCAGCACTGCAGTCATGGCGCGGCATATAAGGGGCAGCGAGCGCCTCGTGCAATCACAAAATGCACACGGCATCGCGCAGCCCGTGCCGCACATGGGCGATCAGCCGTCATCGGGAGCCATGGCCACACAGCAAATTTTGCCCATCACCGGGCAAAAAATGCTCCGTGTGACGGCTCGACTGAATAGCGGTGCAGCCTAGTCCATTGAATACAAACGATTTTCCGAACCACCCCGGTTGGCCCGCAGGTTGCTAGTTAATGCTGACGCTCCAATCCGAGGTGAGTTTGCGTCCAGGAACCGATATGGCCAACGTAACGCCGAACATTCTTCCGCTAGAAATCGAACGACCGAGCGATGCCAGGTCGCGGCCGAATTCCGGCCGCAATGAGGACCCGGCAAAGTTCGAGCGCCATTTGGACCGGACACGCGAAGACACGCCGCCGGCCAGGAACGCTTCCGAGCCCACGCGCGAGACCGCTGCCGGCACCGATCGGCGAGCGGCGGACGAGAGGCGCGATGATCGCAAAACGTCAACCGAAACGCCCTCCGCCCGCCGCCGCGATTCCAACGACGCGGCCAGCCGTGCCGACCGGGCAGAACCGAGCGACGCCCCCGGCGAGCGCAATGTTTTCGAACCGGACGGTGACGCGGATCTGACCGCGCGGCAAACCGAAGTCACCGAAGACCGCCCGGCCTCGACGGTCCGGCAGGACCCGGCGAAAACGCCATCCACACCGGGCGAGCCCCTCCCAGGCGGCCCGCCCGCTGCGTTGGCCGCGCAGCTCACAGCCGCCACGACGGATTCCGATGTTGTGGCTGCGGCCGTTCCGCCAATTGAAACCGCCGGCGCACCCGCCGCAGACCCGCAGATCGCTGCCGTGTCGCCCCTGCCACCGGCATTGACGGGCGATGACGGCATCGACGCCGCGGAAGCGGAGACTTCCGAAACAACGGAACTCCCTCCCCTGCACAGCCCCCTGCCGCCGCAAGACCAATCTGAAGCCGTTGCAAACCAGGCGGCCACCGACCTTCCAGAACAACACTCAAGCCTCGGCGGCTCCGCCGACGGCGTCCCGGTCGTCACCTCGGCGGATCTGCCCGTCGCACCGCTGTTGCCCGAGCCGGAGGCCCCGGTGACGGAGGCGCAGGAAAGCAGCCTCATCGAGACGGCGACGGCCCCGGTTGACGGTGAGCCCGTTGCCTTCCCGGCCATAGACCTTGACGACGCCTCGAACGAGCTTCCCGACGACATCGGTGCGGACGAAGCCGGTGATGTCGCAACGGTGCCCGGTCCCGTCGTCACGGAGGCCCCGGCCGGCGCCCCGTTGACCATTCCGCAAGCCGTTTCACCTGCCGCAGATGAACTCGTGGCAACGGCGCCCGTGACGCCGCAGCCGTCAGGGTCGCCTCCGCCGGCCGCCGAAGCCGATGCACTGCAAGCTGCCGCAACCCCGGCACCGGCACCTGTTGCCGCGGCGGCGGATGCAGCGGCCAACGAGGTTCCCGGTCCACGCGTTCAGCAGCCGCCACCTGGCCCCGCGGCCCCGGTCATAACGCCCGGCGCGGACCGGCCTGCCGAAGCCCAGCCCCTGACGCCGGCCCAGACGGCACCGAACGCACCACAGCCTGTCGAGCCTGAGGTCACGGCGGCCAGCCAGAAACCGATCGCCCCGGCGCCTGAGACGATTGCGCGCGATGCAGGCACGCAGCCGGTTGTGCAGCCGGCGCCACGTCCGCTGTCGGCCGCCGCGACCGCCGACACACCCGACGGCCTGGCCAAGCCGACCCCTGCCGCCGAAACCGCGGCCACTCCCGAAACCGCGCGCACCGTACAGGCGGACAACCGCCCGCAGGCGCCCGCGCCCGCACGGCCGGGCGACGGTCTGCTCAGTCAGGTTCCAGCGCCCTCTGCCGGCGACGACACACTCGCACCGGCGCCAAACCAGGCGACAAACGACAGTCCGGACCTCAAGCCGGACGCCGGCGCCGGCCGCACAACCGCCGCTGCCGCGGCGGACCGGCCAGGCGACACGGCGCGCCCCGCCGCCACACCCTCCGTCTCCCCTGGCATCGCGGCAACGCCGCTCCTGGACCCGGCCTCCCCCATACCTGCACTGCCCGCCGCTCCGGCCGGCGATCCCCTGACTCTGCCTTTGGCGCAGAACGCGCACAATGTCTCGATCCGCTTCGGCACGTCGCCGCAGCTCGGCAATGTCCAGACCCCGGTCAACACAATTGCATTCAATATCGCCAAGAACTTCGACGCCGGGAACACCCGTTTCCAGATCCGCATCGACCCGCCCGAGCTCGGCCGTGTTGATGTCAGGCTCGACATGAGCGTCGAGGGCCGCGCTCAGGCCCACCTGACCGTCGAACGTTCCGAGACCCTGGAACTCATGATGCGTGACGCACGCAGCCTGGAACGTGCCCTGGCCGACGCCGGCCTCAGCCTGAACAAGGACTCGCTCACCTTTTCGCTGAAGGATCAAGGTGGCTTCGATGGTGAAGGCGGGCTAACCGGCGAGGGAGGCGATGCCCAGGACGCCACCGACACGCCTGAAGATGTCGACGAGTCACAGCCGCAACACGCAGCCCGGGGATACATCAGCGCCACTGGCGTTGATATCTCGGTTTAGCTGCACACAAGGACACGGCCATGCAAATCAATGGAAACTCAGTTCTCTCCAATCTCGGCCAGGCGGCGGCGAGCCAGGCGACGATCGCGGAGAATTTCGATGACTTTCTCAGCCTGCTGACGACCCAGTTGCAGAACCAGAACCCGCTTGAGCCTCTCGACACCAACGAGTTCACCGCGCAGCTGGTCCAGTTCACCAGCGTCGAACAGTCCATTGCGACAAACAAGAACCTGGAACAGCTCGTCGCCCTGTCCGTCACCAACGCCTTCACCTCAACGGTCGGCTACATCGGCAAAACCGTGGTTGCCGCCGGCGACACCGCCCAGTTCGCTGACGGTGAAGCGACCTGGAACTACAGCTTGAGCGCACCGTCCCCGGAAACCAAGATCACAATCCACAACTCCGCCGGGATCCCGGTTTACTCCGAGACCCGGGCCGGCAATTCCGGCAACAACACATTCGTCTGGGATGGCCAGCTGGAAAACGGCACGCAGGCTCCCGATGGCGCCTACTCCATTTCCATCGATGCGAAAGACGCCAGTGGTAATACGGTTGGGGTCAGCACCGAGATCGAAGGCGTCGTTCAGGCGGTTGACCTGACCGGTACAGAACCCATATTGACGGTCAACGACCAGGAAATCCCGCTCGCGAACGTGCGGGCAATCAAAAGCTAGAATTCCGTCGTACCGGCCCGCGACGACACCGCCGAAAACGGCCTCAATACAGGCGTTTGCGCTTGCCTGACCCGGTTTCGAGCGGCGAAACCGTGCTGATTTGAGACAAAAACCGTGCCGTTTTCAGGGTTCCTTTACCCTGAGGCTTAGGCATTTCTTAAAGACGCCTCGGTATAGTCCATCCAACGTGTAAGTATGTTGGGTATTGAGTAATTATGTCTGATCAGTTCAGGCGGCGCGTAAATTATGTCATTGGACCAGACGGCAGTCCTCTGACAATCGCCGATTTGCCGCCCACCTCGACAAGGCGTTGGGTGATCCGTCGCAAGGCAGAAGTAGTGGCCGCCGTTCGGGGCGGACTGCTCAGCCTCGAAGAGGCCTGTCAGCGATACACTCTGACCGTCGAAGAGTTCCTGAGCTGGCAGCGCTCTATCGACAAACACGGGCTTGCCGGACTGCGCGCCACGCGCGTTCAGCAATACCGCGAAAACTACTAATACTGAACACCGAACACCCAAGGCCGGCACCCCACTTCGGCGTGCCGCCTTCCCCGCCCGAACGAACCGGGCGGCGCAAATTCCTCACATCATCACCGGAATATTAACGCGCACGACCGTCCGGCCGCTTCGTTCCCCCGCAATCAAGTGGAAAATCCCCGGAAAACAGCCAATGCTCCGCCTTAGCGGCGCGCGTTTACTTTCTGTTAGCGTTAACAACTTGTTTAGAGCTGGTAGGTAATTTTTGCCTACCGGCCTTTTAGGGATGACTGACCGGCACCGCTGGGATCGAACTGCCTGTTCGTGACCGCTTCCTCAGTCCGCTCCACGACGAGGCTGGCCCGATGGCGCCTTTCGCACAAGGCATTAGTGAAGGTCGAAGCGACTGTGAGCGGAATCCTGGTGTTTTTGAGGACGATCGGGGGCGCCCGGTTAGCCGCTATGGGTGCGGTTGCGGTCGGTCTCATCGGCTTCTTCGTCTTTATCATGATGCGGCTGGCGGAGCCGCAGATGGGTGTCCTCTATACCGACTTGACCCTGGACGACAGCGGCACGGTGGTTCGCGAGCTTGAAGCCAACAACATTCCCTTCAAGCTGCGCAACGAGGGACAGACCATCCTGGTCCCGGCCGATCAGGTGTTGCGCCAGCGACTGAACCTCGCCGAACAGGGTCTGCCCGAGGGCGGCATGGTCGGCTATGAAATTTTCGACAAAGGCGAGACCCTGGGCGCGACGAGTTTCGTTCAGAACATCAATCACTTGCGCGCACTCGAAGGGGAGCTGGCACGCACCATCAGGGCAATCGACAAGGTACAGCTGGCCCGGGTGCATCTGGTGCTGCCGGCCCGCGAGCTGTTCTCGCGAGAACGTGCCGACCCTTCCGCCTCGATCGTACTGCGTGTGCGCGGCGACCTCTCGACCTCCCAGACACGTGCTATCCAGCACATCGTTGCGTCCGCGGTTAAGGACCTGCAGCCCAACCGGGTTGCCATTGTCGACGAAAACGGCCAGCTCCTCGCCAGTGGCGGCGACGACACCACCGGCGCCGGCATGTTCAACTCGCTCGAAGAACGCAATGCCGCCTTCGAGAACCGCATTGAGCGTCAGATTTCCGAAATCATCAGCTCCGTCGTCGGACCAAACAATGCCCGTGTCCAGGTGACCGCGGACCTCGACTACAACAAGATCACGCAGACCTCCGACACATTTGATCCCGACGGGCAGGTCGTACGCTCGACCCAGACCCGTGAGGAGACCAGCGCCGCGGTTGAAAACACCGACAACGACACCGTCACCGTTGGCAACGAACTGCCCGGCGCCGACGACAATGGCAACACCGACGCGCAATCGTCCGAGAACACCAACACGACCGAGGAGACGGTCAACTACGAGATTTCGCGCACGACCAAGACAGAAGTGATGGAAGCCGGCCGGGTGAAACGTATCTCGGTCGCGGTCCTGGTCAACGGCATATACACCCAGGGCGCGGACGGGAAACCGTCTTATGCCCCCCGCCCGCAGGAACAGCTCGACCAGATCGCCACCCTGGTGCGTTCCGCCATCGGTTTTGACCTCAGCCGCGGCGATCAGGTCGAGATCGTCAATCTGCAATTCGCACCGGACGCCGAAACAGATCTGCTGCCGGACGATGATGGCTCGTTCCTGAACCTCACCAAAGAGGACTACTTCTACATCGCCGAGCTGGCGACGCTTCTCATCGTGTCTTTGATGGTGCTGCTGTTCATCGTTCGTCCGTTGATCCGACGCATCGTCACCCCCGATGAGAACGCCGGGCGCCTGGGCCTGGGCCCTGGACAGATCACTCACGCGGCCGTCGCACTTGACGAGAACGGCAACCCGGTCGCTCAACTGACCGGGCCGAACGGCGAGAGCATAGCCGTCTCCGAAGACGGCACGCCGCTGCTCGCGAACACCGAAACCGCAACCTCGACAATGATCGATGCAACCCAGGCCATCGGCAGCATGCACGAAAATTCACTGAAGAAGGTTGGCGAATTGGTCGACAACAATCCCGACGAGGCGATCGCGATCGTACGTCAGTGGCTGAATGAGGAAGCAGCCTGATGGATGCGGCTTCCGCAGAAGTCGAGGCTCTTAAGGAGCTGGTTCCCGAGCTTTCGGAAAAGATCGGACAGGTCGATCTGGATTCCGCTATCGGCAGCGGCAACGCCGTCGTCAAAATCGAGGACCTCACAGGACGCGAGCGGGCCGGCGTTCTTCTGCTCGCATTGGGCAAGAAGCATGGCGAGAAGATCTGGGACGCCTTGACCGAGGACGAGGTCAAGGAAGCCTCCGTCGCCATGGCCGGACTTGGCCAGATCACCATCGAACTCGTCGAGGGCCTACTTGTCCAGTTTGCCGGCAAGATGTCCGCGGCCGGCGCCCTGATGGGCAATTATGACTCGACCGAGCGCCTTCTGGCTCAGTTCCTCGATGGCGAACAGGTCAACCGGGTCATGGAGGAAATCCGCGGTCCCGCCGGCCGCAACATGTGGGAGAAGCTGTCGAACGTGCAACATACTGTTCTGGCCGCCTACCTGAAGAACGAGTACCCGCAAACCATCGCCGTCGTTCTCAGCAAGATCGCGCCGGAAAACGGCGCCGCCGTCTTGTCCATCCTGCCCGAAGAGCTGGCGCTGGAGGTCATTCAGCGGATGCTCAAGATGGAATCCGTCCAGAAGGACATCCTCGACAAGGTGGAGCAGACCCTGCGCACCGAGTTCATGTCGAACCTGGCGAAAACGACCCAGCGCGACAGCCATGAATCCATGGCGGAGATCTTCAACTACTTCGATCGGCAGACCGAAAGCCGTTTCATGACGAACCTCGAAGAGAACGACCGCGAAGCCGCGGAACGTATCAAGACTTTGATGTTCACCTTCGAAGACCTCGGCAAGCTCGATTCAGCCAGCACGCAGACGCTGCTGCGCAAGGTCGAAAAGGACAAGCTGACCCTCGCCATGAAGGGCGCGTCCGATACCCTGCGCGACTTCTTCTTGTCCAACATGTCCGAACGCGCCGGCAAGATGCTCCGCGAAGACATGGAAGTCCTGGGACCGGTTCGCCTCAAGGAAGTCGACGAGGCGCAGATGCACATGGTCAACACCGCCAAAGATCTGGCCGCCAGCGGTGAAATTATGATCTCCAAGAGCCGCGGCGACGACGAGTTGGTGTACTGATGAGCGGAGAAACCATGGCACAACCGGCGAAGTTCGAGTTCGGAAACGTATTCGATGGACTGGTCGAAGATCCCGAAGCATACGAACGCAACAAGGAACCGACCTGGACCGCCGAGGAGCTGGAGCGCGAAAAGGCCCTGGCATTCGCCAACGGCAAGGACGCCGGACGGGCTGACGCGCTCGCCGGCATCGAGCAACGCGTGTCTGCGGCACTGGATGACGTGATGACGAAAGCCGGCACGGTGCTCGGCCGTCTCGCCAGCATCGAAACCCAGCTCTCCGAAGAGGCCAAGCTCCTTTCCATTGCGGTCGGAAAGGCCATCGCCTCGGAGCTGCTGGCACAATCGCACATCCAGGAAATCGAGGCGATCGTGGGCGAGGCGCTCGGCTTCCTGACCCATCAGCCCCATGTGGTGGTGCGCATTCACGAAGATCTGCTCGACAGTTTCAGGCCCCGGTTCGAAGCGCAGGCCGAGGCGCGCGGCTTCGCGGGCAAGCTCATCATTCTCGGCGAGCCTGATCTTGAACATGCCGACTGCCGGATCGAATGGGCAGAAGGCGGCATCACACGTGACAGCAAGGCACTCTCCGAACGGCTGAGCGAAATCGTAGACAGGTACCTGGCGCCGCAAGACCCCGAGAGCCAGCAGGACGATCTGTTCGCCCGCCTGGCGGAGACCGATGCGGCGCCGCACACCACCACCGAGGAGGCAGGCGAATGAGTGAGGGAGACGACCTCGATCTCCCTGAGCTGGACTCAGGAACACAAGACGATGACGACCAGGCGTCGCCACCCGAAAACGGAACCGACGTTGCCGTCGCCACGGATGTCGAGACGGAAGAACCCGGCGACACGACCCGCTCGGCCACCGATCTGGAGGCAGTGTTCGACGTTCCGGTCAGCGTTTCCGCCGTGCTCGGCCGGGCGCAAATAGAAGTCTGCGACCTCCTCAAGCTGGACGCCGGCACGGTTCTCGAACTTGACCGAAAGGTCGGTGAAGCGATCGACATCTACGTCAACAACCGGCTGGTGGCGCGTGGCGAGGTGGTGATGGTCGAGGACCGCCTTGGCGTAACCATGACCGAAATCATCAAGTCCGAAAGAAGTTAGGCTCGGATGGCTGAACGAACTTACCTGATGGGAGTTGGGAAATGAGATTGCTGATTGTCGGCACATTGAACGGGCAGCTGACCACCGCCACGAAAATGGCGATGGACCGCGGCGCCAAGGTTACGCAGGCCGATACAATCGATCAGTCGTTGCAGATCCTGCGGTCCGGTGGCGGCGCCGACCTGGTGATGGTCGATGTGGTGCTCGACATCGGCGAACTCATCACCCGTCTGGAGTTTGAACGCATCTTCGTTCCGGTCGTCGCCTGCGGTGTCGAAAACGACGCCCAGGCAGCGGTCGCGGCGATTCACGCCGGCGCCAAGGAATACATTCCACTGCCGCCCAACGCCGAGATCATCGCCGCCGTTCTGGAAGCCGTAACCGCCGAAACCCACACGCTGATCTACCGCGACGAAGCCATGGCGCATGTCATCAAGCTTGCCAACCAGATCGCCAAATCCGACGCCAGCATTCTGATCACCGGTGAATCGGGAACCGGCAAGGAAGTGCTCGCCAGGTATGTCCACCGCAAATCGTCACGCTCGACCAAGCCGTTCATCTCGGTGAACTGTGCGGCAATTCCGGAGAACCTCCTGGAATCCGAGCTCTTCGGCCACGAAAAAGGCGCCTTTACCGGCGCCCTGGCGCGCCGCATAGGCAAGTTCGAGGAAGCCAACGGCGGCACCCTCCTCCTTGACGAAATCTCGGAGATGGACGTCCGGCTTCAGGCCAAACTGCTGCGTGCCATCCAGGAACGGATCATCGACCGCGTCGGCGGTTCCAAGCCTGTTTCCGTCGACATTCGCATCGTCGCCACGTCGAACCGCGACCTCACGACCGCAGTACTCGACGGCAGCTTCCGCGAGGATCTGCTCTACCGGCTCAATGTTGTGAACCTCCAGATCCCGCCCCTGCGCGAACGACCCGCGGACGTCCAGGCGCTGGCGGAACACTTCGTGACAAAATATGCACAGTCGAATGGCGTGCCCGAGCAGCCGCTGTCGATGGAGGCCAAGCAGCAATTGAGCATCAACCGCTGGCCCGGCAACGTGCGCGAGCTGGAAAACACCATGCACCGGGCGGTTCTGTTGAGTACCGAAGAAGAAATTGGTCCCGAGGCCCTGCGGACGCCCGATGGCTGCCGACTAGACGAAATGATCGCAACCGGCGAACACGGCGCCGCCGCCCGCGCCGCTGTCACCGCACAGGTGGTAACGCGCAATCTGGTCGGCCAGACGGTCGCTGAAGTCGAACGCGACCTGATCCTTCAGACCCTCGATCACTGTCTCGGCAACCGGACCCACGCCGCGACCATCCTCGGCATTTCGATCCGAACCCTGCGCAACAAGCTTCGGCAATATGCCGACGAGGGCCGAATGGTTCCCGAGCCCGGCGACCCGCGCAGGCTTGCCTCGTGACACTCGGCGACTTTGCATCAGTTGATTGGGCGTGAATGAGCGACACCTCCTCATCAGATATCGCGCCCCGGTCTGACAAGCCCTCCGGTGGCGGGGGATTTGCCGGCAGCGGCATGGCGCTCCCCAGCGTGACCGATTTGCGCAGCTTGTTCGCGCGCCCGGACCTGGCGCTCGCCTTCGCCGTTTTGATCATCCTGGTGGTGCTCATTCTGCCGATGCCGGCGCCATTGCTCGACCTGCTTCTGGCAATCTCGATCACGTTCTCGATCCTGGTGTTGATGACCGCGCTGTTCATCCATCAGCCGCTTGAGTTTTCGTCCTTCCCGACGATCCTTCTCATCGCCACCATGATGCGCCTGGCGCTCAACCTTGCATCCACGCGCCTGATCCTGTCGGAAGGCCATACCGGTACGGACGCCGCCGGCCAGGTCATCCAGGCGTTCGGAAACTTCGTGATGCAGGGCAACTTTGTCATCGGCATCATCGTCTTCGCCATATTGGTGATCGTGAATTTCATCGTCATCACCAAGGGTTCCGGGCGTATCGCCGAGGTCGCGGCGCGGTTCACGCTGGATGCCATGCCCGGCAAGCAGATGGCGATCGATGCCGATTTGTCGGCGGGACTGATCAATGAAACCGACGCCCGGGACCGGCGCCGTCGTCTGGAAGATGAATCGTCCTTCTACGGCGCCATGGACGGCGCCTCGAAATTCGTTCGCGGAGACGCCATCGCCGGCCTCCTCATCACGTTCATCAATATCATCGCAGGCATCATCATCGGCATGGCCCAAAAGGGCCTGACCATGCTCGATGCGGCCCAGACCTACACGCTCCTGACCATTGGCGACGGGCTGGTCTCGCAGATCCCTGCCCTGGTGGTGTCGACCGCCGCAGGCCTGCTTGTCTCCAAGGCCGGTGTCGACGGCGCCGCCGACAAGGCGCTGTTCGGTCAACTTTCCGGCTATCCCAAGGCGCTTGGCATGTCGTCCTTCGTCATGGTTGTGATGGGCCTGCTGCCCGGCGTCCCCATGCTGCCGTTCTTCCTCCTCGGCGGTGCCGCGGGCGGGCTGGCATGGAACGCCATCCGCAACCAGAAAGCCGCCGAAGTGGCCAGCGCCCGAATCCAGGTCGAAGAACAGGCCGAACAGGTTCCCTCAGAAGAACCGATTTCGTCGGCGCTGCATATCGACGAACTGCGCCTCGAACTCGGTTACGGGCTTCTGCCGCTGATCAACGAGGGCGACGGCGACCTGCTGACCGATCAGATCAAGGCGCTGCGGCGCCAGATCGCCAGCGAGATGGGCTTCGTCATGCCTTCGGTGCGCATACTCGACAACATGCAGCTGGAAGCCAGCAGCTACATGATCAAGGTGAAAGAGGTCGACGCCGGCAAGGGCGAGGTCCACATCGGACAGTTCATGGTCATGGATCCGAACGGCCAGCAGGTCGATCTGCCGGGCGCCCACACAACCGAACCGACATTCGGGCTGCCGGCCACCTGGATCGACGCGTCGCTTCGCGAAGAGGCCGATTTCAAAGGCTACACCGTCGTCGATCCGGCAACCGTCATCTCGACCCACCTGACCGAGATACTCAAATCCAACATGTCCGAGCTCTTGTCCTACGCGGAGGTTCAAAAGCTCCTCGACGAACTGCCTCAGGAACACCAAAAACTCATCGACGATATCATTCCGAGCCAGATCTCGGTCACCGGCATTCAACGCATTCTGCAGGCGCTGCTGGCGGAGCGGACCTCGATCCGCGATCTCGCCACCATTCTCGAAGGTGTCGCCGAAGCGGTGAGCTTTACCTCCGATACGACGCTGATCACCGAACATGTGCGCAGCCGGCTGAGCCGACAGATATGCGCCACGAACCAGGGCCCTCAGGGCTATGTGGCGCTGCTCGCAATGTCGCCCCAGTGGGAAATGAAGTTTGGCGAAAGCCTGGTCGGACAGGGCGAGGACCGCCAGCTTGCGATGGCGCCTTCCGATCTGCAGGACTTCATCACTTCGGTCCGCGAACGGTTTGAGGAAGCCGCCCTCGAAGGTGAAATGCCGGTTCTGCTCACCAGCCCCGGGGTCAGGCCGTATGTGCGCTCGATCATCGAACGCTTCCGGCCGCAGACGGTCGTTCTGTCGCAAAGCGAAATCCATCCGCAGGCCAAGCTGAAGACCGTCGGGCAGATCTGACATATAGACCATCGACCCGTGAGAAATGACGGCAGGCACATCGCGGCCCTTCCCGTCCGCGCCGATTTGCGATATAGCCGGCACCGCAATCCACATATCAAGGACACCGAGACGTGAACCGCGGAGAACGCAGGCGAGAGTCGAAGCTGGGTCGTGCACAGGCGCTCGATCTCGAGGGCATCAAGAACAACGATCCGCAGGCGCTGCAGGGCGCGCTTCAGGCGATTGACGCCAATGTGCGCCAGCAGCGCCTCATGAAAGCGCGCAGGCTGTGCGACAGCGCACTGGCAGCAAATCCGAAAAACAGCCAGTTGAACTTTGCGCTCGGCGTGGTGCACCAGGCCAAGAGCGATGCGAAACGGGCGACCGAGGCCTATCAGCAGGCGGTTTCCATCAACCCGGACTATCTCGCGGCCTGGGTCAACCTCGGTATCTGCGCCAGGGGGATGAAAAGCTATGACACCGCCATCAAGGCACTCAAAAGGGCATCACAGATCGATCCGGGATCGTTCCACGCACACTACAACCTCGCGCTTGCCTATTGCGACGTGAAGGACATGGACAGCGCCCTTGCGTCCCTCAATGCTGCCTTGGCAATCGAGCCCGCCTCACCGGAGGCTCAGTTCCAGATGGGCTTCCTGCAGGAACTCCTGACCAACCACCTTGACGCGGCGCACCACTATCGCCAGGTGATCGGCGCAAACCCCAATTCGGATCTCGCCCACACTCATGCTGGCAGCTGTCTGCAGATCGTTGGCAGGTTTGCCGAGGGAGCCGAACATCTGAAGACGGCCATCGAGCTCAATCCGTCGAACGGGCGGGCGCAGTATTTGCTGGCCTCCTCGGAACAGGCGGTGACGGACCCCGGGTTCAAGGAGGTTCTCGAGCAGCAGCTTTACAACAGGGAACTGCTGTCGACGGATCTCGCCAACCTGCATTTCGCCGCCGGACGCCTGGAAGAACGGGCGCAGGACTACCATCGCGCGTTTCAGCACTACGAGGCGGGCAACAAGATCCGAAATGCCGCCTACCAGCAAAACCCGGACGACCTCATCACCAAGGCCGAGCGCATCAAGTCGGTGTTCAGCCGTGACTATGTCGCGAAGCTGTCGGCAGGCGGCAATCCGACCGACCGGCCGGTCTTCGTTGTCGGCGTACCGCGCTCCGGCACCACGCTTGTGGAACAGATCATTTCCAGCCACCCAAAGGGTTATGGCGCCGGTGAGCTCTCGAACATGCTCGACATGTGCACCCTGCCCGGCGCCGATCTGGCGGCGCCTTATCCCGACAGGCTGGCGGATGTGACGGCGGAAGATGTCGCCAGAATGGCGGAACGCTATCTGGGCGACTACCCGGCTGGCGCCGAGGGAGCGGCCCGGGTCGTCGACAAGACCCCGGGCAATGCCATGTGGCTGGGCATGATCGCAGCGATGTTCCCGAACGCCGCGATCATTCACTGCGAACGTGACCCGATGGACGTGCTGTGGTCATTTTACGCCCAGAACTTCTATGTCGATGTGCCCTACGCCTGCGACTTCAACAACCTGGCCGCCTATTACGGGCAGCACGCAAGGTCGATGGAGCACTGGCGAGAGATCTTGCCGGTCTCGATAACCAACATCTCCTATGAGGCACTGGTGGCTGACCCCGAGGCCGTGATCCCGAAGGTGATTGCCGCGGCGGGACTGGAGTGGGACGACAGATGTCTTGATTTCCACGCCCATGACCGAAGCGTGACGACAACCAGCCTCTGGCAGGTCCGCCGACCCATGTTCAAGAGTTCCGTGGACAAGTGGAAACGCTTCGAAGCGGATCTCGGAGAACTGAAAACCGCCCTGGAACGCTACGCCCCCGACCGCGCCCCGGCCCCAAAATGAAACGCCCCGCAGAGCGGGGCGTGTCAAATCGGGATTCGGCCAGGTGTTAGGCGTCAGGGCCTCTGCGATGTGCTTCCATGCCGATTTCGTCGAGCTCTCTTTGCTCGATGGCTGAAAGCTCGCCGCGACGCCGGTCGACTTCCTTTTCCTGCATGAGCTCGTATTTCTTGAGCTCGGAGTAGGATTCTGTGAATTCTTCCTTTGCCTCGGCCAACTGGCCTTCAAGCTCCTCAATGGACGCCAGCAGGTTGCTGCGCCTGTCCATCGCCGCCTTGGCGAAGGTCGGATAGGCGAAATGCGTGACATCCGAGATGCCGGAGCGTTCCTGTTCAGTCGTGATCTGGTGTTCCAAATCCTGCTCCATGCGCCGGAAATCGGCAATCATGGCCTCGATGTCGGCGACCTGACGGCGCTTTTCATCGACCTGGAACCTATGCAGACGTATTAGCGTTTCACGTGATTTCATGACACTTACTCTTCTAACTCACCAACCAACTGACCTTCAGGATTCAAGATTCGGGCCAACCAGGCATATCCATCTTCGAGCGACGTTGTTTCTTTCCTGCCTTGTGCAAGGAATTCCTCCAGCACAGGATTGAAATGAATCGCTTCGTCCACTTTGGCGTCGTTCCCCGCACGATACGCCCCCAACCGGATCAGCTCCTCCATGTCGTCATATGTCGACAGGAGTTGCCGAGCACGCTGAACAACCGGATGGATCTCCGGATCAACGCATCCAGGCATGGTACGCGAAATAGATTTCAGAATGTTAATCGCCGGGAAGCGCCCGCGCTCGGCGATTTGGCGGTCCATGGTCACATGCCCGTCGAGGATGCCGCGCACCGCGTCGGAAATCGGCTCGTTGTGGTCATCGCCCTCGACCAGAACCGTGAACAGACCGGTGATCGTGCCGGTTCCAGCTCCAGGTCCGGCGCGTTCCAGAAGCTTCGGCAATTCGGCAAAGACAGTCGGCGTGTATCCCTTGGTGGTCGGCGGCTCGCCGCCTGACAGGCCGATTTCCCGCTGCGCCATCGCAAACCGGGTCACGCTGTCCATCAGACACAGAACATCCTTGCCGAGATCCCTGAAGTATTCCGACAGCGTCAGGGTCAGATAGGCCGCCTGCCGGCGCATGAGCGCCGGTTCGTCAGAGGTCGAAACCACGACAACGCTGCGCGCAAGCCCCTCCTCGCCGAGATCGTCCGCGATGAACTCCTGCACCTCACGGCCGCGTTCGCCGATCAGGCCGATCACCGACACGTCACATCTCGTGTTTTTCGCCAGCATGGAGAAAAGCACAGACTTGCCAACGCCCGAACCCGCGAAGATGCCGAGCCTCTGGCCTTTGCAGCAGGTGACGAATGTATTGAGCGCCCGCACGCCCAGATCAATGGGGTCGCCGACGCGGTCGCGCTTGTGCGCCGGTGGCGGAGAATTTTGCAGAGCATAGCTGGAGGGTCCCTTGGCGATCGGCCCCTTGCCGTCAATCGGCTCGCCGAGGGCATTGACCACCCGGCCGAGCCAGGCTTCACACGGATGCACCCTGGTTTCGGGCTCGCCGACCACCGCCTTGCAGCCCATATGCACGCCGTCGAGATTGCCGAACGGCAGGCACAGGGCGCGTTCGCCCCTGAAACCGACAACTTCACAAGGCACGGCGCAGCCGCCGCGCCCCTCGATGGTGACCAGGGAACCGATGCTCATCACCTGCAGCGGCCCGGCGATTTCCACCAGAAGCCCCTGCACGCTGACAACACGGCCGAAATACTCAATCGCCGACAACGCCTGGATTTCGTTGATGAGTGATTTCAACCCCTCGATCTCCCTGAAAATTCCCCGTATGAGCTCTTCACGTGATTCGCAGAATCAGTTACTCACTTAGTCATAGTGCCTTGTAACTTTTAAGGCTCCGTAAACCTTGTTCTCGTTCAGTTGGTTCGGTTGCGGCGCGGCAGTTGACTCCGCGGGGATTTTGGATTCTGAAACCGGCCAGTTCGTCACCGGAATTCCATGAACCAATGGAACCATGCCGAATCGCTGGCCTATTAGAATTTGTTAACCAATTGTCGCGTACCTTAACGATTGGATAAAACCAGTAGGTTGCCCAGCGCTTGGCCTGTGAGTGCGCCGGCGTTTTCGGCCCAGAAGGGGCAATGTAAAAGGGGATTCGCATGAGAGTTCTTCTGATCGAAGATGACAGCGCCACGGCGCAGAGCATCGAGTTGATGCTCAAATCCGAAGGTTTTAATATCTACACCACCGATCTGGGTGAGGAGGGTGTCGATCTCGGCAAACTCTATGATTACGACATCATACTGCTCGATCTGAACCTTCCGGACATGAGCGGCTTCGAGGTTTTGAAAACCCTCCGGGTCGCTAAAATAAATACACCTATTCTCATCTTGTCAGGCCTTGCCGGCATCGAGAACAAGGTTCGTGGTCTCGGCTTCGGCGCCGACGACTACATGACCAAGCCGTTCCACAAGGACGAACTGGTCGCCCGTATTCATGCCATTGTCCGCCGCTCGAAGGGCCATTCGCAATCGGTCATCTCGACCGGCGATCTCAAGGTCAACCTCGACACCAAAACGGTTGAGGTCAATCAGCAGCGCGTGCATCTGACCGGCAAGGAATACCAGATGCTTGAACTGCTCTCCTTGCGCAAGGGCACGACCCTGACCAAGGAAATGTTCCTCAATCATCTATATGGCGGGATGGACGAACCGGAGCTGAAGATCATCGATGTCTTCATATGCAAGCTCCGCAAGAAACTCGCAGCCGCAACCGAAGGCAATCACTACATCGAAACCGTCTGGGGGCGTGGCTATGTTCTGCGCGACCCGGTCGAAGACAATGAAGAAATGCGGGAAAGCGCTTAAGACCGCACCATTTCTGCGAATACCCTTTGGTAAGGAAAGCCCCGGCATTGCCCGGGGCTTTTGCTTTTGGCGGCCCTGCCCCTATGGCAACCCTGCCCGCATGGCGCCCCATGACTGGCGCCTTGCAGCAAGACATCCCAACACGGAAACCACCGCCAGCTGCTCGTCTCAGCATTTCCTCACGCCCCGCCTGCCGCTGGGTGCGGGCCAGAGCAGTCCCTGTCGATACCGAACCGCTGACTGATATCTATCCGCATCACCTGAGCCGCTGCAACGTGTGCTACCCGGTGCATCGGGCAGGCGCGTTACGCCACGGCCCCATCGCCCCTTTGGCGCCTGGCGTGAACAACCGCCATAGTACATCGGAAGACTGCAGGTTCTGAAGGATGGACGGCCCGAGGCGGAAGTCCCTAGGTTCAAAGGCCATCCCTTGAACGGCGGAGATGGGTCAGTCCCAAAATGCATCGGGGCCCGCCGGCATCAGCGCATTTCGCTGACAGCCGGCAGGCCCCGAGTTTTCGTTCCTGCCACGCGCCGCTCAAACGGCGCGTGAACAAAAGTGTTACGCGGCAGCAACCTGCTCCAGGAAGCCGTCGATCGTCTGACGCAGGTCTTCCGTCTGGGAAACCGCGCTGGCGGACGACTGGCCGGCCTCTTCGGCAGACCGGCTGGTGTCTGTTGCTGCCTGGTTCATCGCAACCATGGTCTCGGCAACGCCGCGTGTGCCCTCAGCAGCCTGCTGTACGTTGCGGCTGATTTCCGCGGTCGCAGCACCCTGCTCCTCCACCGCTGCGGCGATCGTGGACGTGTACTGGTTCACATCCTCCATCGTGCGTGCGATTTCGGTGATCGATTCAGCCGATTCCGTCGTTGCCGTCTGGATCGCCGTGATCTGGGTTGAAATCTCTTCGGTCGCCTTGGCGGTCTGCTCGGCCAGATCCTTGACTTCCGAAGCCACAACCGCGAACCCGCGACCGGCTTCACCGGCACGCGCCGCTTCAATGGTCGCGTTCAGGGCAAGCAGATTGGTCTGTTCTGCAATGTCCTGGATGAGCGAGACCACATCGCCGATTTTCTGTGCCGCGACATTCAGGTTGGCAACTTTTTCATTGCTTTCCCGCGCCGCACCCGTCGCCTGTCCGACCACCGACGTCGTCTCGGCAACCTTGCCCGAGATCTCTTCGATTGACTTGGCAAGCTCCTCGGCAGCGGCCGCGACCATCTGCACGTTCGACGACGTTTCTTCGGCGCCCTTGGTGGTTTCCGAGGCACGCTCTGCGGAGCTCTCGGCAATTTCACCCAGAGCGCTGGCAGTGGCCTGCATCTGGTTCATGTCGGCACTGACGGCCTGAAGCAGATTCTGCGCCTTGTCGCGGAAGCCGTTGATGAGGTCGTCGACGATCTTCTGGCGCTTCGCCCGGGCTTCCTGCTCTTGCTCGCTTTCCGACTGCAGACGGACGCGCTCAATGGCGTTGTCCTTGAACACCTGCACCGCGGCCGCCATCTTGCCGATCTCGTCCTTACGCTCCTGAGCCGGAACCTCGACGTCGTTGTCACCTTCGGCAAGACGGCCCATC
>JAJFHL010000003.1 GCA_021775615.1 Hyphomicrobiales bacterium | reverse complement strand
TCAGGCAATGCCCGCTGGCTTCTGCCGGTGATCGGCAACAGCCTGCGCCTTCGCGACTGGCTTGACCGGAAGCTGGGCTGACGGGTCGGCCGTAGGGCCGGGCACGTCTTTCCGACACCGACGATGACCGTGAGCCGCCGTTTCGCGGCCGGCTCTGCACGATTGCGCTTGACCTGCGGCAGAAAAGCCATCAAATAGGATCAAATACGAAATATTAATTTCAAATACGAAACAGTTATGCGCGACGATACGAAAGCCAAACCCTCCCAGGGCGTTCTGGCCGGGTTCGCACTTCTCGAAGCGTTCGACCATGGATCGGGCGCGATCGGGCTTGCCGAAATTGCCGGGCGGACCGGTGTCCCCAAGGCGTCAGCGCTGCGGCACCTGAAAGCGCTGTCGCAGCTGGGCTATGTGATCCACGACACCGAGGCGCGAACCTATACGCTGGGGCCCTCGCTTCTCACCCTGGCCGAGCGGTTTCTTGCCCAGCAGCCGTCGGTGCCGGCCTGCCGGCCGATCCTCGCCGACCTCGCCCGCGAGACCGGCGAGACGGCGCATTACGCGGTGCTTCAGGGCAGTGATGTCATTTATCTCGATATTGCCGAAAGCCCACGCAGGATCCGGGCCTTCGTTTCACGCGGCGACCGCCAGCCGGCCCATTGCATGGCATCGGGAAAGGCGATTCTGGCACATGGCGATCCTTTGGTGGTGGACGCGCTCATCCGCAGCGGACCGGAACGGCTGACCGAGCGGACCATCACCTCGGAGCCGGCGTTCCGCGCCGAGCTCGCCGCAACCAGAAACCGCGGCTACGGCATCAATCTGGCGGAGTGGATGGACGATGTGGGCGCCGCCGCCGCGCCGATCTTTTCCGGCTCCGGCCAGGTGGTCGGGGCCATCGGGGTCGCCGCGCCGTTCTCAAGGGTCAACGCTGAAAACGTGGACGGGGTCGGGCGTATCGTGCAGCGGCACGCCGGCCGCTTTACGCAGATGCTGACCGGTCGCGCCGCATGATCACCCCTTTCAAGCAAAGCCTGGAGTATGTGTCATGAAACTTATCGATCTGTCCGTGCCCATTCGCGACGGCGAAGGCCGGCTGGGACTCGAATGCGATTTCGATGTTCCCTATACCTTTGAGAACTGCGGCTGGCAGGGCTCGACGTTCAAGATGTTCTGCCACTATGGCAGCCATGTGGATGCGCCAAGGCACTTTCTCCCGAACGGCAAGACCATCGATGAGGCGCCCCTGTCGAAGCTGCTGGGGCCGGCCGCGGTGATCGAGCTTTCCGACCACGGGCGCGACGCCGGCATCACCGGCGACACGCTGGAAGACCGCGGCCGCCACGTGGTGCCCGGCGACATCGCCATCTTGCGCACCACCTGGAGCGACAAGGCCTGGGGCACCGATGCGTTCTGGAAGGAAGGGCCGTACCTGCAGGAAAACGGCGCCGACTGGCTGGTGGAGCGCGGGGTCAAGGCGATCGTCTATGACTTCTCGGAGGAATATGTGGTTCGCACGCCGGGCTTCCATGGCGACGACTGCGCGATCCATCACAAGATCCTGGGCGAGGATATCTACAACATCGAATATGTCCACAATCTCGGCCTGATCGAAGGCGAGCGCACGACCATTATCGCCCTGCCGCTCAAGCTGGTGGGGCTTGATGGTTCGCCGTCCCGTGTGGTGGCGCTGGAGGGCGCCGACCTGCCACGCGAGTTCGAAGTGGATCACGGTTGATCTGAATCAATGCGTATGCCTCGACGCCACGGTCACGATGCCCTTCTTGAAACAAGAGGGAACGATCATGGACACGGGCGAAATTGTTTTTCTGTGCATTGTGGGTGCGTCGTTTGCGGTTTTCACGATCACGCTTGTGGCGCTGTCCTCACGGTAGCCGGCCCGCGACGACGGACGGCAGCGCGTGAGCTGCCATGAACAAGCAGCGCATCAGACCGTGGGACGAGTTGCGTTGCGAATTGCGCCGCAGCGCCGGCGAGACAGCCTGCGTGGCGCTGGATGCGGAAATTGCCAAAGGAAACACAGTTGCGGCCCTCGCCGTGCTGCGCCGGTACGGCATTGCCGTGTCGGACCCGGGCTGAATTGGTCCCGTCATGGCCGTCACTCAAGTGGCTTTTCAATGCATGCTGGCCTACAACACGCGGATGGCCACACACACTGACATGGGTTTTGCCACGGCCTTGCGCGCCCTGCGCCGGCTGGCTGGCGTGTGCACCTGCGTGCTGCTCGCCGGCTGCGCCACCGCGGATGTCGACGCGGACACCACGTCGGCGGCGTTGCAGGCCGACGGCAATGGTGACCGTAACGTCACCTGTGAGGAATGGCGGCGCTGGATGGGGGCAACGTTCGATGCCAAGGATGCGGACAGGAGCGGTCATCTCTCGGCGGCCGAGTTTGAAGCCTTTGTCGTGCAGACCGGACTGTTCCAGTCGATACCCCTGACCAGAATAGACGGCAATGCGGATCAGCGGTACTCGCGCGATGAAATCACTGTTGCCGGCACCAAGGTCTTCGAAGACGCGGACCGCAACAGCAATTGCGTTTTGTCGCGGCGGGAACTGAACGTGCCGAAAGCGCGGGACGTGAAGGTGGAGAAAAAGCAACCCGAGGCGGGGCCCAATCCGCCCGATGGCGGTACTTGCAAGCCGCCGCTCTGCCAGTAACCCGTTGAAATGTTTCCCCCAAAGAAAGAGGATTAACCCCGGGTGGAAATTCCGTTCGCGTGCCAACGTATGATGCGGAATTTTAGGTTTCGCCGCGCGGCCGCGGGCTTGCCCCGGGTGTGAACCGGGCCTAAAGTTCGGCCAGGCTGATCGACCGGGCGCCTGCCCGGACGGGGTAGATCGGTTTTTAGGGAGAAAAGTGAAATGAAGAAAACGTTGATGTTTTTGGCGACGGCCATGGTGGCTGTCGTCATGGCGAGCGGCGCCTATGCCAAAACGCTCAAGATGGCCTACGACGCCGATCCGGTGTCGCTGGACCCGCATGAGCAGCTTTCCGGCGGCACGCTGCAACTGTCGCACATGGTGTTTGATCCGCTGGTGCGGTGGAACAAGGATCTCGGTTTCGACGCCCGTCTGGCGGAGAGCTGGGAGCGTGTCGATGAACTGACCATGCGGTTCAAGATCCGCCAGGGTGTCAAGTTCCACTCCGGCAACATGCTGACCGCCAAAGACGTGGTCTGGACCTTCGACCGCATCAAGGGATCGGAAGACTTCAAGGCGATCTTCTCGAAGATGAGCATGAAGATGGTGGACGATCACACGGTCGATATCGTGACCGACGGCCCGTTCCCGCTGGTGCTGCACAACGCCACCTATATCTTTCCGATGGATTCGGCGTTCTATTCGGGCACCGACGCGAACGGCAAGGACAAAGGCGACATCGTCAAGCATGGCGACAGCTTCGCGTCCAAGACCGTCTCGGGCACCGGACCGTTTACGATCACCAGCCGCGAACAGGGCGTGAAGGTCGAATTCGCCCGTTTCGCCGACTACTGGGATGCCTCCTCGAAGGGCAACGTTTCCAAGATCGTCTTCACGCCGATCAAGGAAGCACCGACCCGGGTCGCGGCGCTGCTTTCGGGCGATGTCGATTTCATCGCCCCGGTCCCGCCGACCGATCTCGACCGGGTGCGCAACAATGACGGCACCGAACTCATCACCATGTCCGGCACGCGGATCATCACTTTCCAGATGGACCAGAACCGGCGCGAAGAGTTCAAGAACCCGAAGGTGCGCCAGGCCATCGTGCATGCCATCAACAACGAAGGCATCGTGCAGAAGATCATGAAGGGCTTCGGCACAGCCGCGGCACAGATGAGCCCGAAGGGCTATCTTGGCTACAACGGCGGCCTCAAGCCCCGTTACGATATCGCCAAGGCGCAGTCGCTGATGAAGGAAGCCGGTTACGACAAGGGCTTCACCGTCACCATGATGGCGCCCAACAACCGGTATGTGAACGACTTCAAGATCGCCGAGGCGGTTCAGTCGATGTTGGCCAAGATCAACATCAAGGTGGAACTCACCACCATGCCGAAGGCGCAGTACTGGCCGAAGTTCGACGAGCGCGCCGCCGACATGATGATGATCGGCTGGCACTCTGACACCGAGGACTCGGCGAACTTCTACGAGTTCCTGGCGATGACGCCGAACAAGGACACCGGCAAGGGCCAGTACAACGCGGGCAACTACTCCAATGAGCGGGTTGACCAGCTGACCGAAGCCACCTTGATCATGACCGACGACGAGGAGCGCGCCAAGGCGTTGCAGGACATCGAGAAGATCCTGCATGAGGACGCCGCATTCGTGCCGCTGCACTGGCAGGACCTTGCCTGGGCCGCACGCACCGGCGTGCATATCGAGGACGTGGTCAACGTCATGAACTTCCCCTATCTGGGCGATCTCGTGATCGATTGATTTTGGTTGAAACGAAACTATGGAGAGGCGCCGTTCGCGGCGCCTCTGCCATTTACAGCCTTACTATGTCCGCCGTTCCCGCGAAAGCGGGAACGGCGGGGGGATAGGTACCATCAAGCAGGATGCTCGAACTCCATGCGAGCGGCTAGGAGCATTCGAAATTCGCGCTATGATGCTGCGATTGAGCGGGGAGCACTCAACAGGTCATGGACACTCTCGCCTTTCTGATAAAGCGCCTTGGGCAGGCCGCCGTGGTGATGCTGGTGATCTCCATCATCGGCTTTTCGATCCAGGACAATCTCGGCGACCCGTTGCGCGAGTTGGTCGGGCAGTCGGTGTCGGAAGAGGTGCGCGACGAGCTGCGCGAGGAGATGGGGCTCAACGACCCGTTCTTCGTGCAGTACTGGCGCTTTCTGACAAAGGCGGTGCAGGGCGATCTTGGAACCTCCTACTTCTTCAAGAAACCGGCGCTCGAGGTCATCATGGGCAAGTTTCCGGCTACCTTCGAGCTGGTGCTGGCGGCGACCTTCATCATCATCTTCGTATCGGTCCCGGTCGGGATCTATTGCGCCATACACCCGAAGTCGTTTTTCTCGCGTCTGGCGATGGCCGTGTCGATCGTCGGCATATCAGTGCCGGTGTTCCTGACGGCGATTTTCTCGATCTACATCTTCGCCATCTATCTCGACTGGCTGCCGTCCTATGGCCGCGGCGACACGGTCGATCTGGGGTTCTGGCGCACCGGATTTCTCAGTCTCGACGGGCTCAGTCATCTGATCCTGCCGGCTCTTGCGCTGTCGTCGATCATGCTGCCCCTGTTCATCCGCCTGATCCGCGGAGAGATGATGGAGGTTCTGCGCAGTGAATACGTGCGCTTTGCCTGGGCAAAAGGCCTGCATCCGAGCCGGGTTTACCTGCTGCATGCCTTCAAGAACACGCTTCTGCCGGTCATCACGGTCGGCGGCGTGCAGGTCGGCACGCTGATCGCCTACACCATCCTGACCGAGACGGTGTTCCAGTGGCCGGGCATGGGGTTCTTGTTTCTCGAGGCGGTCAACCGGGTCGATACGCCCCTGATCATCGCCTACATCATCGTGGTCGGTCTGATCTTCGTCATCACCAACACCATCGTCGATCTGGTCTACACCATGGTCAATCCGATGGTGCGGATCACCGGGGTGAAGGGATGATCGCCGCCGTCCAAAAGGCCTTCGAGTCCAACTTCTTCTACCAGTTCCGCCGCGATCCGGTGGCGGTCGGCAGCGCGTCGGTGCTGCTGATCTTCGTGGCCATGGCGGTGCTGGCGCCTCTCATCGCGCCGCAGAACCCCTACGATCCGCTGCAGATCGACCTGATGGATTCCGAGATCCCTCCGGTCTGGCAGCAAGGCGGCGACGAGCGCTTCGTGTTCGGCACCGACCCCCAGGGCCGCGACATGTGGAGCACCATTCTGTACGGCACCGGCATCTCTTTGCTGATCGGAGTTTTCGCGGTCATGCTGCAGGCTGTAATGGGCGTCTCGATGGGACTGGTCTCGGGCTATGTGGGCGGCCGCATCGACAGCTTTCTGATGCGGCTGGCCGACATCCAGCTGTCCCTGTCCACCCTGATGGTCGCGATCATTGCCCTTGCGGTCTTCCAGGCGGCATTCGGCGCCGAACTCTACAGCGACCTGGCGATCGTCATGCTGATCCTGGTGATCGGCATCGCCGAGTGGCCGCAATACGCCCGCACCGTGCGGGCGAATGTGCTGGCGGAGAAGGAAAAGGAATATGTCGATGCGGCCCGGGTCATCGGCCTGTCGGGCCGGCGCATCATGTTCCGCCACATCCTGCCGAACACGCTGACGCCGATCCTTGTGATCTCGACCGTTCAGGTCGCCAATGCCATCGTGGCGGAAGCCGCGCTATCGTTTCTCGGCCTCGGCATGCCGGTCAACCAGCCATCGCTTGGCTCGCTGATCCGCAACGGCTTCGACTATATCCTGTCGGGCCAGTGGTGGATCACGGTGATCCCCGCCATCGTGCTGATCATCCTGATCCTGGCCATCAACCTGTTGGGAGACTGGCTGCGCGATGCGCTCAATCCCAAACTCTACAAGGAGACTTGAGGTCTGATGGCGCTCCTTGAAGTTCGCGGCCTGGAGGTCGCATTTCCGCTGCGCGCGGCGCGGCTGCAGGCATTGCGCGGCGTCGACTTCACGCTTGAAGAAGGCGAGCGGCTCGGCATCGTCGGCGAAAGCGGCGCCGGCAAGTCGATGGCGGCCTATGCGATCTTGAACCTGATTTCGGAACCTGGCCGGATCAGCGGCGGCGAGATCTGGTTCGATGGACAGAGGCTCGACACGCTCTCCAACGACGAGATGCGAGGCATCCGGGGCAATCGGATCGCGATGATCTTCCAGGACCCGATGATGACGCTCAATCCGGTGCTGACCGTCGGAACCCAGATGATCGAATGCCTCGCGGCGCATCGCACGATGTCTGAGGCGCAGGCCCAGGACTTGTGTATTGCAAAGCTGCGCGAGGTGGCGATCCCCTCTCCCGAAGCGCGCTTTAATGCCTATCCGCATGAGCTGTCGGGAGGGCTGCGCCAGCGCGTGGTGATCGCCATCGCCCTGCTGCTCGATCCGGCGATCATCATTGCCGACGAGCCGACCACGGCGCTGGATGTGACCATCCAGGCGGAAATCATGGGGCTGATGATGGAGCTTTGCGACAATCACCGCGTCGGTCTCATTTTGATCACCCACGACCTGGCGGTGGTTTCCGATGTGACCCAGAAGATGCTGGTCATGTATGCCGGCCGGGTGGTCGAGACCGGCACCACCGCGCAGGTGATCGCCAGGCCGGCTCATCCCTACACGCGCGGCCTCCTGCAGTCGCTGCCGCAGAAGAATACCGCGGGCGGCATGCTGAACCAGATCCCCGGCACCATGCCGTCGCTGGCGGCGGTGCCATCGGGCTGCGCTTTCCATCCGCGCTGCGAACATACCGATGCACGCTGCTCGTCAGAGCTGCCGCAGCTTCGCGCGGTGGGGCGCCGCATGGTGTCCTGCCATCACGCCGAGGCGCTCAAATGACCGCGCCGCCGATTGTCGAGGTTGAAGATCTCAAGGTGCACTTTCCGGTGCAGACCAGCTTTCTGGCGCGGGAGAAACCGGTTGTGCACGCGCTGAACGGCGTGTCGCTCGCCATCGAGCGCGGCGACGCCTTCTGCCTGGTGGGCGAGAGCGGCTGCGGCAAGACCACGCTGGGGCGCACGATCATGGGGCTGACACGCCCGACCGCCGGCGACATTAGGTTCGAAGGCGCCACCATCTCGCGGCTCAGCGATGGCGAAATGCGGCCCTACCGGCGGCGCATGCAGATGATCTTTCAGAACCCTTATGCATCGCTCAACCCGAGGCTCACGATCCAGCGCACCCTGGAAGAGCCGCTGCGGTTCCACCGTCCGGAGCTCAACGAAAGCGAAGTCAAGGCGCATACGCGCGACGTCATGGTCTCGGTCGGCAACGATCCCGAATGGGGCTCGCGCTACCCGCACGAGTTCTCCGGCGGCCAGCGCCAGCGCATATCGATCGCCCGGGCGCTGATGGTGGATCCCGATTTCATCGTCGCCGACGAGCCGGTCTCTGCGCTCGACGTCTCGGTTCAGGCGCAGGTCCTCAACCTCCTGATGCAGGTGCGCGAGGCGCGCGGCTTGACCTACCTTTTCATCACCCACGACCTCTCGGTGGTGGAACATTTCGGCACTCAGGTGGCGGTGATGTATCTCGGCACGGTGTGCGAGCTGACGACGCCCAAGGCGCTGTTCGCAAAGCCCCTGCACCCCTATTCGCAACTTCTCCTGTCGGCGGTGCCGAAGCTTGGCCGCAAGAGCTTCAAACCGGTCAAGGTGCCAGGCGAAGTGCCGTCTCCCATCGACCTGCCGACGGGATGCGTTTTCCACGGCCGCTGTCCCCATGCCAACCAGCGCTGCCGCGAAGAGGTGCCGGCGCTGAACACCGTCAAGGCCCGGCAGGTCGCCTGCCATGGCGTCGATGAAGGACGGATTTGACCTTGGCGATCGGTAACCGTAAGATAAATTTCTAACGTTATTTCTCTTATGACGTATTTTTTCGCAATCGAAAGAGCTATTAGACGATCTGGGGGCAATGATGCGAGATAAAACTGTTTTGACGTGGGGTGTATTATGTACACTCACTGTTTTAGCTGTGCTTGTAGGTTTGCAATGGTATAAATCGCCAATTTTGGACTTAGAGGTGCATTGGCTTGCCCTTGCGATGTTGCCGGTTATCGTGTCGCTTTTTGTTGGTGGTTTCATCACTAGTTTCAAGGGATTCGGAGTTGAGCTAGAGGCAACACTGCAAAAGCCAGTCAAGTCGTTGGATTTGACGGGAGCGGATTCGGTATCTGTTGCGGTAGCGGATATCCCAGGTGACGAGAAGCGCAGTCTGAGTCACTTGCAATCGGTTTCCATCGACGGAAAGCTGAAAACACGTTGGTTGCGTCTAACCTCGGGCAGGCAAGGTTATTACGAGAGCAGTGCGATTCAAAGGTATCTGAGTGAGCTGCCAAATATAATCTATCTGGAAATACTTTCGACGTCGGGTAAGTTCATTTGTTTCCTGCCGATCTCGGTTTTTCGCAATGGTTTGGGAGACATTCGGCAAGCGTTCAACCAAGAGAACATCAGAAAGCTGATTGAGGCGATTGAGGCTGACGACGTGCCGAAAGCGTTTCCGGAATCTGCGTTGTCCCTAACGGTGTCCAGTGACAAGAGTATGATCGACGTTCTTAAGGTAATGCGCTCCGAAAATGCACAGTTTGCGGCGGTCGTGACGCCGATCGGGGATTATTCGGGTGTGGTGTTCTCTGATGACATCGAGCGCAAAATAGCAGATTCGGTTCTGCTTGCGACCGCGGCATAGGTGTTTGGGTTCGTGGGAAACGCGCGTTAGTCTGGTCGCTCACCTCCGCCAGGGTGGCTGTAGTAGTACCTCATACTGAAGTGCCGTCTCCCGTCGACCTGCCGACGGGATGCGTTTTCCACGGCCGCTGTCCCCATGCCAACCAGCGCTGCCGCGAAGAGGTGCCGGCCCTGAAAACCGTCAAGGCCCGGCAGGTCGCCTGCCATGCCGTCGAGGAAGGTCGGATTTGACCCGTTCACATTAGTTAACGCTTGTTTCACCCCAACTCTGTAATTTTGCGTGGTGGGATCGTTTGCCCGGTGGGCTGCGAAGGGGTTTTCGCTCGAGGAAAATCGACAATGCTGGACGTCCGGCAAAAGAATGCGTCGAAGGTCGAAGAGGGCTTTGCGGAGCTGCACGAGCGGCTGGCTCCAACCTATAGCGAGCCCGAGGACGCCGAGAAGAATCTCCACATCATCGAGCGCTGCCTCTCGCAGGAATTCGACATGTCCTATATGGCGCCTTACGGTTCGACCGGCCACGGGACCAATGTGCACGAAGAAAGCGCCATCGACTGTTTCGCGGTCATTCCGCAAAACCGCCTGCTGGAGCAGTCCGGCAAGGCGCTGGAACAAATCTTCGAGGCGCTTGAACCGCTGTTCCCCGATGCGTTTCTCATCGACGGGCGGCCGGCAATCGCGGTGCCGTTCGGCGAGCGGCGTTCGGACCGGCACCATATCGTTGCCGCCTACCCCATGGGGACGCGGGGCGAGTATGACCTGTTCGGAATACCGGGCCCAAGCGAGCGGTGGATCGAAGCGTGTCCGGGCGGCCACTCATCGTGGATCAACGATCTCGACAGACAGCATCACCACCGGTTCAAACCGATGGTACGCATGATCAAGGCGTGGAATTACGGCGAAGGCGAACCGATCTGGTCGTTCTATCTGGAGCACTCCGTGGCGGACTATCTCGCTACACGGGAAACCGGCAGCTATGCGGCCGACATGCAAGGCATGTTCATCTACCTCCTGGAACGGCGCCTGGCCCTCTATAAGACATCGGAGGGCTCGAACGAGCCGGTCTACGCCACCAGCCTTGCCGACAAATTCGACTCGATGGGCCCCTTGCGGTCGGCGCTCGAGAAGGTCAAGAAGGCGCGTTTCTGCGAACGCCACGGAAATCTGCCCGATGCTTATTTCTGGTGGCGCAAGCTGTTCCATTACAAATTCCCGGCTTACTGAACCTGGTTACCCAATGTTCAGGCCAGGCCGTCCGGCGGGATTTCCGCGGTTGACGCGAACATCCAGCGCACATAGTCGTTGAACGCGGCAAACACCTGACGCGGCGCCTCCCAGTCGATGTGGAAACGGTGGACCGGCGGATCGTCTTTGCCGTCGGCGGTCAGGAAGTACATGTAGTCGTATCCCTGATGGGCGAAGAATGCGAAAGCGTCGGCGGGCAGCAGAACGCCATTCAGGTTCAATTCTTCGCGGGCCTCGCCGGTGAGCAGATGCAGGCAGCCGAAGCGAATGTCGGACCCGGCAAGGATGTTGGCGGGGGACCGTCCCATGGCGCGCAGATAGTCCTTGAACCGGCCTGGAAGCTGAAGGCCCATACGATCCTCTAGCCGGGCGATTTCGGCCTCGGTGCATCGCCGGAAGTCCTCGGCAACGGCTCTTCCCTGTTCGATGTGCGCCTTGATCAGATCGTCGAAAGATACGGACATCGATACGCTCCTGCCTCCCTCACGCCTGCCGGACGTCATGCCGCAAAGCGGCATCTCCTGGGATAATAGGCCTGATGCCTCCCATTTCCCAAAAGTCCTCTTTATCCCACGCCACAGTTTTGTAACACTGCTGCGGAATACCGCTTGCAGAACCAAGAAGCGGGCGCAGGTCCGCAACCATAGTGGGAGGAGAACGAATGTTGCAGTTTAAGCGACTGGTGGCGGCGTCGGCGGTGGTTGCCGCCCTGGCAGTGCCCGGCATGGCGCTCGCCGACGACGTGATCACGCTCGGCTCGGCAATCTCGCTGACCGGCAAATACTCGACAAACGGCGAGCATACCCAGAAGGGTTACGATCTCGCGGTCGACATCATCAACGGCCGCGGCGGCGTCGATGTCGGGGGCAAGAAATACAAGCTCGAGATCAAGTATTACGACGATGAATCGACCCCGGCGCGCGGCGCCGAACTGGCCGAGCGGCTGATCCAGCAGGATGGCGTGAAGTTCCTGTTGGGGCCCTATTCTTCAGGCCTCACCAAGGCAATCGCACCGGTCACCGAAAAATACTCCGTGCCAATGGTGGAAGCCAATGGCGCATCGCGCTCGCTGTTCACCAAGGGCTACAAATATCTCTTCGCGGTTCTGTCGACCTCGGAACAGTATCTCGCCTCTTCGATTGCCCTCGCGGCAGAGAAGGCCGGCGTGCTCGGCAAGAAACCGGGCGAGCTGACTGTTGCGATGGCATTCGAAAACGACCCGTTCAGCCAGGATATCCGCGCCGGCGTCATGGAAGATGCGGAAAAGTTCGGTATGCGGATTGTCATCGACGACAAGCTGCCGAAGGAGCTCAACGATATGGCGCCGACCCTCACCAAGGTAAAGGCCGTCAAACCTGACATCCTGGTGATATCGGGTCACGCCAAGGGCGCCGCGACGGCGATCCGGCAGATCGCCGAAATGAGGGTGGATGTGCCGATGCTGGCAATGACCCATTGCGACTCGGCAAAGGTGATCAAGAAATTCGGGGCCCAGTCCGAGTTCACACTATGCGCCTCGCAATGGGCGCCGACGCTCAGCTATTCGGACGACTATTTCGGCTCGGCCGCCGATTACGCAGCCCTGTTCAAAAAGACCTATGACTATGATCCGCCCTATCAGGCCGCCGAATCCTCCGCCGCCGTTCTGACTTTTGCCGATGCCTTCGCGCGGGCCGGTACGCTTGATCCGGCGAAAGTGCGCGATGCACTTGCGGCAACCGACATGCAAACCTTCTACGGCAACATCAAGTTCGACGAAACCGGCAAGAACATCGCCAAGCCGATGGTGCTTTATCAGGTGCAGAACGGGCAGTATGTCGTGGTGGCGCCGACCAAATGGGCGGCGGCTGAAGTCGTTCATCCGAGGCCGAAGTGGGCTGACCGGTAGGGCGTGACAATCGGAGCCGGCCAGCGCTTGCGTGCGGCCGGCCAACCGGTTCATAGATCCCGATGCCCTGTCGTGTCGGCGGTCGTCCAAAGTACATCGTCGTTGCCGGATCAAGTCGATCGTGATCTAGATCAATCAGGCAACGCTTAGCGGCAATCTCATGGACAACCTCCAAATTCTCCTGGATTACCCGATATTCTCCGCTCAATTGGTGATCGATGGCATTCTGATCGGGGCGGTGTTCGCACTGGCCGCCTATGGCATGGCGCTGGTCTGGGGGGTGATGAACATCATCAATGTGACCCAGGGCGAATATGTCATGCTGGGCGGGTTCGTCGCGGTGATGCTCGGCGAGGCGGGGGTGCACCCGCTCTTCGGCGTGCCGGCGGCTGCCGCGGTGCTCTACGTTCTGGGCTGGCTGCTTTACCGCAGTGTCATATTCCGCATTGTCGACCGTGATCTGTTCATCTCTCTGCTCGCGACCTTCGGCATATCCATTGTCCTGCAGCAGCTCATGAACACGGCGTTCGGAGGCGACGTGCGGATCGCCGATTCCGGACTTGGCACCTGGTTCTGGTTCGACAATCAGGTGACGGTGTCGCAGATCAAGGTGGTGGCGTTTTTGCTGGTCCTGGTGCTCGGCACCTGTCTGGTGGTGTTCCTCAAGACATCGCGGCTCGGCCAGGCGATCCGCGCCACCGCCCAGAATGCCCGCGCCGCACGGGTGCTCGGTATCGACACGGACAAGGTCTACGCCACGACATTTGCGCTCAATGCGGCCATCTGCGGTGCCACAGGAGCCCTGGTCGCCATGGCCTACACGATCCACCCCTATATCGGGCTGCCCTATACGGTGCGCTCGTTCATGATCGTCATCATTGCCGGACTGGGCAATCTCCCGGGCGTGCTGGCGGCTGGCCTTGGGCTCGGCACGGCTGAAAACTTCGCCGGCTTCCTGCTCGGCGCCGAATACCAGATCGCCTTCGTGTTCGGTCTTCTGGTGGTGGTTCTTCTGGTCCGCTCCAAGTGGCTCGACCGCAAGCGGCAGTATCTGAAATGAGCCGGCAGGGCCGCCCCTTCAGACCAGGCAAGCTTGCAGCCTATGCGGTGGTCATTGCCACCGGCGCGGCGGCGCCCTATCTGCTTCCCGGCTATCAGGTGCAGATGACCGAACTCTGGCTGTTCGTCGTCTTCGCGCTCACCTGGGACCTGGTGGGCGGCCAGATGGGTTACAATTCCTTCGGCAATGTGGTGTTCGTCGGGGTCGGGGTCTATGCCTGCGCGGTGATCCAGGTCGGCCTGGTCTATGACGTCGGCGCCTACACGGCGGCCAAGGGCGGCGGTACGAACTTCACCTTCGACACCGCGCAGTTCCTGACCGGCCTGGCGCTCGGCCTGCCGGTGGCGGCGATCCTCGCCGGCCTGGTGGCGGCGGTTCTGGGCTCCGCGGTGCTTGGACTGCGCGGGCACTACTTTGCGATCTGCACCCTCGGGCTCGGCATTGCGGCGGGCGAGATTGCCGCCGGCGTCGACTGGCTCGGCGGCGGATCGGGGATGACCACCCCGGAAGCGCCGCGGGTTTTGGGCGATGTGGGCAAGCTCTACTACTACCTCTCCTTCGGTCTCGCGGCGGCGACGTTTCTCACCATAGGCTGGCTGCTGTCCACCCGCTTCGGGCTTGCCATGAACGCCATAAGGGACGATGAGGAAAAAGCCGAGGCCATGGGCCTTTACACCACCCG
>JAJFHL010000200.1 GCA_021775615.1 Hyphomicrobiales bacterium | reverse complement strand
GCCTGGATCGACGAGGGACTGGGCGGAGGCGGATTTGCGCTTGCGGACGGGTTCGGCATCGCCCGGACGGCGGCGCGGTATGCGGCCCCGGTGCCCCTGGCCGAAACCCTGCTGGCCGGCTGGGTGCTGGAACAGGCCGGGTGTGTCATGCCGCAAGGCGCCATGAACATCGTGGTCGATGGTGTGCACGGCCATGCGGAGCTGCACGACGATGACACCGTCTCCGGCCGCTTCGAGCGCGCCGCGATGGCGCGCCGTGTGGATCATCTGGTGGTCGTGATCGGGCAGGGACCCGGCGTCAGCGTTGCGCTGGTGCCGATCGGTCTGGCTCAGATCACACAAGGGCAGGGCGGTGTGGCGGCTTCGGACCGTGTTGAACTGGCGCGCGCGGCGGCGGCTCAGTGCAGTTTGACAACGGCGATCACTGCGGATGAGGCTGCACAACTTGGCGCGGTGGTGAGGGCGCAGCAGATTGCCGGTGCGCTGGAACATATTCTTGAACGCACGGTGGGTTACGCGAGCGAGCGCAAGCAGTTTGGTCGCGCCATCGCAAAGTTCCAGGCGGTGCAGCACGCCCTTACGCAACTGGCCGGTGAGGTTGCCGCCGCCGTTGCCGCGTCGGGCGCGGCGGTGTCGGCGGTCGAGCGTTATGGTCTTGGAGACGAGCGTACGCTCTTTGCGGTCGCAGCGGCGAAAATTCGCTGCGGCCAGTCAGCGTCGGAAGGGGCGGCAATCGCCCACCAGGTGCATGGCGCCATGGGGTTCGCGGCAGAATATCCATTGCATCTCTTCACCAAGAACCTGTGGTTCTGGCGCGACGACTTTGGTTCTGAAACGGAGTGGGCCGAGCGTCTCGGCGGGTTGGTGGCGTCACGCGGCGCTGACGATTACTGGGCGACTTTGACCGCGGTTTAGTCGAATTCCTTGCGGATGCCACGGGTTACCGAGCGGACGACAATGGTGATCTGTTCCTCAAGCTCGCTCTCCGGAACCGCGACGAACCTTTCCTGAATCCCGAGCTGCACGATGCCGTGTACCGCGGAGAACAGGGCACGGGCGAGCATCCAGAGGCGGTCATCGGGCGCTTGCGGTGCGATCGGACGGAGCCCTTCGACAATGCGTTCGAAGAGCCTCAAATGCTCATCTTGATGCCATTCGGGCTGAGGTTCACTGGATTGCATGCCGGCTTCGAACAGGCATGACCAGAGGTTGGTGTTTTCCTGCGCAAACCTCGCGTAGGCGAGCGCCAGGCCAACCATAAACTCCTGCGCAGCCTCGAATTTTCCCGAGGGAGGGGCAACGGACTGCACCATCGTGCGGTCGATTGCGGTGAGGGTTCTGGAATTCACCGAGACCACCAGAGTGTCGAGATCGGGAAACACGTTGTAGATCGCGCCCAATGCGCAACCGACCTCTTTTGCCAGGCCTCTCGCCGTCAGACTGGCAAGCCCCTGTGCCGCGATTGTGCGTTCCGCCGTATCGATCAGGTCCATTCTGAGTTTTTGCCGGCGTTCCTGCGCCTTGGTGGTCATAAAGCGTTAATCCCAATTTCGTGAACAGTGTTCAATATATCTTGAACATCGTTCATTCGTGTGTTATCTGCATTACATGAACAACGTTCATATACGGAGAACACACAATGTTCAAATCATTAGTGACACTGTTTCGCGGCACCGTCCACGACGCGCCGGGAACTCTTGCGGTCCGAAACGTCTTTGCCATTCTCGATCAGCAGTTGCGCGATTGCACCCAAGCCGTCGGACAAGCCCGCAAGGCGCTGGCCATCGCGATGGTGCAGAAGCGGAAAGAGCAGGCGCAGCTGGAAAGAACCAGGGCGCGGATCGCCGGTCTGGAGGAGCGTGCCTGCCGGGCGCTGGACGCGGGAGAGGAGCGACTCGCCGCCGAGGCTGCCGGGACCATCGCCTATCTTGAAGCCGAACGGGAGGCCGGTGAGGTGGCGCAGGAGACGTTTGTCCGGGAGGCCGCAAGCCTCAAGAAACTCGCCAAATCGTCCGAGTTGCGCCTCGTCGAATTGCGGCGCGGTCAGCGTATTGCCGTGGCCGCGGAGAAGGCCAATTGCCTGCGCGGCGATGAGGTCACGTCTGCGAACCTGTCGGCCGGTTCTCTTGAAGATACGGAACGCACGCTGGAGCGCCTGCGCGAGCGGCAGGCCGACTTCGGGCGCACCAGCGAGGCTCTCGATAAACTCGATGCCGGCACCGCGCCGTCGTCGCTTGTCGAGCACCTCGCCGAAGCCGGGTTTGAACCGTCCGCACGGACCACCGCCAAAGATATCCTGGCACGGTTGCGGCAGCGCCGCTCACGTACGGATCACGACGCGGCGGCTCTTGATGCCGGATCCTTCACCACGGCTGAATTGTAAATCAGAGGCCACTCCCAACCAAGGCGCCGGAAGGGCGGGGTCATTCCCGCTCATCGGCCGGCAACACGCCGCAGGTGCATCATGTCCCAATCGTTTCTTCTCTCACGGCGCTTCGCTCCCCTGTTCTGGACGCAGTTTCTTTCCGCGTTCAATGACAATTTCCTCAAGAATACCCTGGTGTTCCTGATCCTGTTCAAGCTGTCGGTGGACGCCGGCGAGGCCATGATCACTCTGGCAGGGGCAATCTTCATTGTGCCGTTCCTGCTGCTCTCGGCGCTTGGCGGCGAGATCGCCGACCGTTTCGACAAGGCGCACATCGCCGAACGCCTGAAGCTGGCCGAGATCGGCGGCGCCGTGCTTGCCGTCGCCGGCATGGTGATGCAGTCAATTCCCGTTCTGCTTGCGGCGCTCTTTGTGTTCGGCGTGATCTCCGCCCTGTTCGGCCCGATCAAATACGGCATCCTGCCCGACCATCTCGAACGCCAGGACCTGCCCAAGGCAAACGCCTTTATCGAAGCGGCGACCTTCGTCGCAATCCTTGCCGGCACCATCGCCGGCGGCATCGCCTTTGCCGGCGGCCAAAGCCCGGCCATGTTCGGTGCTTTGATGATCGGTCTTGCGGTTCTGTGCTGGCTGGTCAGCCGGTCCATCCCGGCGACCGGGTCGGCGGCGCCCGACCTCAGGATCGACCGAAACATTCTGCGCTCCACCTGGCGTCTCCTGGGTGAACTGCGTGCTGAGCGGCGGTTGTGGGTCACCGGCCTTGCGGTGTCCTGGTTCTGGCTGGTCGGTGCGATCTTCCTGTCCCTGCTGCCGCCCATGGTGAAGAATGTCCTCGGTGGCGCGGAACTGGCGGTCACTGCCTATCTCGCCATATTCGCGGTTGCGATTGCACTCGGATCTGCCGCCGCGGCCTGGTTGAACGCATCGCGCATCGTGCTGCTCACCGCGCCTGTCGCCACCATACTGATGGCAGGGTTCGGTCTCGATCTCGGCGTTGCCCTGTGGACGGCCGAGCCCGGTACAGGCCACGCCACGCTGGGTGCGTTCTTTGCCGCACCGATCAGCATTCGCGTCGCTGTCGATCTGGCCGGCATTGCCGCTGCCGGCGGGCTTCTCGTCGTGCCGGCATTTTCGGCAGTCCAGGCCTGGGCGGGTGAGGAGCGCCGGGCGCGAGTGGTTGCCGCGGTGAACACGCTTTCCGCCGGGTTCATGGCCGCAGGCGGCGCCGCCGTGGCGATCCTTCAGACCATGGGCGTCGGCCTTGCCGAGCTGATCCTTGGTTTGTCCCTGCTCAACCTGGCCGCAACCGTGGTGCTGGTTCGGGTGCTGCCGGGCAGGCCGCTGCGCGATCTGGCGTCGATCCTCTTCCGGGTGTTCTACCGGGTCGAGATCGAAGGCCTCGAGAACCTCAAAAAGGCTGGGGTCAATCCGATCCTGGCGCTCAACCATGTGAGCCTTCTCGATGCCCCGCTGGCCCTGACCCTGACCGACACGGAGCCCGTCTTCGCCATCGACTCCGGTATGGCGAAGCGCTGGTGGATCAGGCCGTTCCTGAAACTGGCCAAGGCCATGCCGCTCGACCCGACCAATCCGATGGCGACCCGTTCGCTGATCCAGGCGGTGAGTGCGGGAAATCCTCTGATCATCTTTCCCGAAGGCCGCATCACTGTCACCGGCAGCCTGATGAAGGTCTATGACGGCGTTGGGATGGTTGCGGACAAGACGGATGCCCAAGTGGTGCCGGTCCGCATCGAAGGCCTTGAGCGCACGATTTTCTCGCGTCTGCCGCGCGACGGGTCGCGCCGACGTCTGTTCACCCGTGTGAAGGTGACGATCCTGGATCCGGTCAAGCTCGACATCGATCCGAATCTGGCCGGAAAGCAGCGGCGCCGTGCCGCCGGCGCCAGGCTCTATGACACCATGTCGGAACTGGTGTTCAAGACGACACTGAAGGATCGCACGATCGTCGAAGCTGTCATCGATGCGGGGCGCCGGCACGGTTTCGGCAGTCTGGCGGTCGAGGATCCGGTCACCGGCGCAATGAGCTATGGCAAGCTCCTGACCGCGGCCTCGGCGCTTGGGGCCAAGGTGTCGCAACGAACCCATGGCGAAGACACTCTTGGCGTCATGCTGCCGAATGCGAACGGTGCCGCAGCGACGGTGCTTGGGCTGATGTCGGCGGGCAAGGTTCCCGCGATGATCAACTTCACCGCTGGGCCGACGAGCATTCTGGCGGGTTGCCGCGCGGCGCAGGTGCGCACCGTGCTCACGTCGCGGGCATTCGTCGAGCAGGCGAAGCTAGGGAGCCTGGTCGATGAACTGTGTCAGCATGTCGAGATCGTCTATCTCGATGACCTGCGGCAGACCATCGGCACCATCGACAAGCTGCGGGCTCTTGCCGGGCGGGCAAAACCACTGGTCAAACGTCGTGCAGACGATCCTGCGGTGATCCTTTTTACGTCCGGGTCCGAAGGCGTGCCTAAGGGAGTGGTCCTGACCCACCGCAACATCCTCGCCAATGCAGCGCAGGCGAGCGCGCGCATCGACTTCGGTGTCCGCGACAAGGTGTTCAACGTGCTGCCCGTCTTCCACTCCTTCGGGTTGACCGCCGGTCTGGTGCTGCCGCTGGTCTCCGGCGTGCCGGTGTTCCTTTATCCGTCTCCGCTGCACTACCGGATCGTGCCCGAACTGGTCTACCGGTCGAACGCAACGATCCTGTTCGGGACCGATACGTTCCTGAACGGATATGCCCGAACCGCGCATGCCTACGACCTGCGGTCGATCCGCTACGCTTTCGCGGGCGCCGAGGCGGTCAAGGCATCGACACGCGAAGTGTTTCTCGAAAAATTCGGCCTGCGCATTCTCGAAGGCTACGGCGTAACGGAAACCGCACCGGTGATTGCCATCAACACACCGATGTTCAACCGGTCGTCCACCGTCGGCCGGGTGCTGCCGGGTGTCGAAACCAGGCTGGAACCGGTGCCGGGCATTGCAGAGGGCGGCAGGCTTTTCGTGCGCGGCCCGAATGTCATGGCAGGCTATCTGCGGGCCGAAAATCCGGGCCACCTGGAGCCGCCGGAGGACGGCTGGCACGACACCGGCGATATTGTCGGCTTCGACGCGGACGGTTTCATGCGCATACTGGGCCGGGCTAGGCGATTCGCCAAAGTCGGCGGAGAGATGGTGTCCTTCGCTGCCGTCGAAGCCCTGGCATCGGACCTGTGGCCGGGTGCAAGTGTTGCCGTCGGCGCGGTGGCGGATCCGCGCAAGGGCGAGCGACTGGTTCTGGTGACCGATGCGCCACACGCCGAACGCGGCGCCCTTCAGGCCCATGCACGGGCGAACGGCGCGTCGGAGCTGATGGTGCCGGCTGAGGTGATTGTGGCGGAGGTGCCATTGCTGGGTTCGGGCAAGGTCGACTATGTCGGTGTCGACCGGATGCTGGCGGCGGCGCGGGCCGCCTGAGAGGGGAGAGGCAGGCAATGACATCGGATCAATGGAAACTGGCAGGGCTTGCCGGCTTCTTCATCGTCGCCGTCGTTGTGGCGCTGTTCGTTCCGCCGCTTGCGCAAGACCCGGCCTATTTCGTGTTCTCCGACACGCGGCCGTGGCTGGGCATCCCCAATTTCGGCGACGTTGCGTCCAATGCCGGCTTTCTCCTGGTCGGAATGATTGCCCTGTTCGGTGTGTTGGGGCCGGCGCGCCATGAAATTTTTGTCTCCCGGGGCGATGTGCTCCTCTACGGCATCATCTTTCTCGGCATCGCGCTTGTGTCGGTCGGCTCGAGCTATTTTCACTGGGCGCCGGGCAACGCGACCCTCCTGTGGGACCGTTTGCCAATGACCCTCGCCTTCATGGCCCTGTTCGCGGCGGTCATTGCCGACCGTATCCACAGGAAGGCAGGGTTCATCCTGCTGCCGGTGCTGCTGATCGCGGGAGCCGCCAGCGTCTTCTACTGGCACTTTACCGAACTGGCCGGCCAGGGGGATCTGCGCCCCTATGCCATTGTTCAGTTCTTCCCGATGGTGGCGATACCCCTGATCGTCTGGGCATTCCGCCCGGGCAACTACACGGACGGGCGAAGCATCGCCTGGATCATCGGTTTCTACGCCCTGGCCAAGGTGCTTGAGGCCCTTGACGGTCAGGTTCTTACGGCGCTTGGTGGCATGGTGTCCGGACACAGCCTGAAACACCTGGCGGCGGCGACGGCGAGTTACCTGCTCTACCGGATGGTCGTGAGGGCGGGAGAACGAAACCCTGAACTCAGCGTGGCTGCCGGGTAACGTCTCCGGCCTCTATCCTCGCAGTCCGCATTATCCTCGCAGTCCGCATTCGGCGAGAAAGGACAACACCGCCTCGGCGCAGTCCCGCGGTCGTTCGAGCTGCAGCATGTGCCCGGTGCCGGGGATGGCTTCGTAGGCGTAGCCGCCTTCCTCTGCCAGGGCCTGGTTGGCGCGACCGGTCGGCGGGCCCTTTTCCATCCCGGGATCGGCGCCGATCATCTTGACCGGGCCGCCGTATTCGTCGGCGCCGGGCCACAGGTCCATGGTGAGGGCGGCGAGGTAGATCGAGGCTTCGTATTCCGGCGGGCAGGTGAGGGACCAGCCGTTGCCCTCTTCATCTTCGCGGAGGACCGAACGCGCCATCAGGTCGTGGGCGCCTTCAGTCCAGCTCTGATGGGCCCGGCTCTCGGCATAGTAGTTGGCGAGCTCCGACGGATCATCGAAGTGCTCCTGCCGGTTGGCGGCGAACTCGACCAGGCGCAGCTCGAAGGTGCGCATTGCGGGATAGAGGGCGTGATCCTTCGGCGGCACATTCGGCGGGTCGAACAGAATCAATGCATCCCAGATCCAGCCGACCTCGACCGCGTGCTTCATTGCCGCGCGCGACGACATGGAATGGAACACGCCGACCTTTGGCCCGGTGCCGAGCCGGGCTTCCGCCGCCTCGACCACCTCGCCGATATCACGCGACATGCGATAATAGTTGTGCCCGTCGAAGCCTGCCGGCGAGTTGCGCCCGTGATTGCGCATGTCGAAGACCACCACGTCGAAGCGGTCGCAGAGCAGGCTCCAGAACGGGAAGTAGGCATCGACCGCGAAGCCGTTGCCATGGCTGACATAGAACCTCAGGCCGTCCGGGTTGCCGTGGCGCCGCACCTTGAGGACGGCGCCGTCGCTCATGGCTGCATCGAACGCGTCGGAAGGGGCCGGGACCTCGATCATCGTAAGCTCCCCGCCATCAGCCACGGCCGGTGTCGATGACGATCTTGCCGGTGATGCCGCCATTTGAGATGCGTTCGAGAGCACCCATCAGATCCTCCAGTGGGAACACGTCCATGATGTGCGGCCGGACCTTGCCCTGCTTGAACAGATCAAAGATCAGGTCGACGCCGCGATACATGGTCTCCGGCTCGTTCTTGAAGTGAATGTCGAGGGGGGCACCGGTCACTGCGATGTTCTTGAGCAGGATGTGATGGCCCTTGGGCATGGAAATGTTGAGGCTGGCGAACCCGACGATGACCATGCGGCCGCCATAGGCGACGCAGCGCATGGCGGCATCGAATACGGTGCCGCCGACCACGTCGAACACCACATTGCAGAACCTGCCGTCGGTCAGATCGGCGATTTTCGCTTTCAGGTTTTCATGCAGGTTGTCCATGGAGAGGTCGATCCACTCGTCCGCTCCGCGTTCAAGGGCAAGGTCGGCCTTGGCCTTTGATGTGGCGCCGGCGAGGACGCGGGCGCCCTGTGCCTTGGCCATCTCGACAATGGCAAGCCCGACACCTCCGGAGGCCCCGGTCACCAGGACAGTGTCGCCCGGTTTGACCTCGCCGCGCAGGTGGACGGCGACATAGGCCGTGTTATGCGCGGTCAACATGGCGGCGGCGGACCGGAAGTCGACCTCATTCGGGAGAACAAAGACGCGGGCCTCGGGGGCCGCCAGCTGCTCGGCAAAAGCGCCCCAGGTCACCTGGGCACTGACCCGGTCGCCCACCTTGCACCGGGTGACCGCATCTCCGACGGCGACGACAACACCCGCCGCGTCGCGGCCTGGCGTGAAGGGCCGGTCTGGCCGGACCTGGTATTTGCCCTGGGGCATCAGCGTGTCGGGGAAGTTGAGGCCGATGGCATGGACATCGATCAGAACTTCGTTCGCCGCAATCTCCGGCGTCGGCAGCTCCGCCAGCTTGTGGTTTGCGAGGGGAGCGAAGTCTTCGACCACAAATCCACGCATCATTCAGATCCTTGCGTCGGCGCTTCGCGCAGCTGTTTGGCTGTCTGCAGCACCGCCGCGACGATCTCGGCATAGCCGGTGCAGCGGCAGATGTTGCCGCTCAGGGCTTCGCGCACTTCGGCGTCCGAGGGATCGGGATTGGTTTCGAGGAACTCTTCCATGGACATCAGGATGCCCGGCGTACAGAACCCGCATTGAAGGGCGAAGTTCTCGTGAAACGCCTGTTGCAGGGGCGACAGGGCGCCATCGGGAGCCGCCATGCCCTCGACGGTGTCGACGCTGCGCCCGTCGACCTGGACCGCAAGGGTGAGGCAGGCGCGCTGCGCCTTGCCGTCGATGCGCACGGTGCAGGCGCCGCAGATGCCGTGTTCGCAGCCCACATGGGTGCCGGTGGCGCCAAGGTGATGGCGCAGGAAATCGGCGAGCAGGAGGCGCGGCTCGACGAAGCCGTCGACCGCTTCGCCGTTGAGGGTGAACTGAACGGCGTGGCGCTTGTCCTTACTGAGCACGGGCATCGGATGCCTCCTGGATCACCTTTGCACCCATCCGGCGCACGATCTCGCGGCGATATCGGGCGGTTGCGTGAATGTCGTCGCTGCCGCCCAGATCCCAGGCGAATTCGTTGAGGGCGTCTTCGAGGTCGGCCGGGCTCAGGCCAGACCACTCGCGCACCGTGGGCGTGGCGGCGACGCCGCCGACGCCAAGCCGGATCGTGTCGCCGGTGGCAACCGCGGCGAGGGCGACGATGGCGAAATCGCCATGGCGGCGGGCAAGTTCGGAAAAGGCGTAGCCTGTGTTGTCGTCCGAGGTCGGAAAGCTGGCCGCCACCGCGATCTCGTCGGGGCGACAGTCGGTGGTCAGCATGTCGATCTGAAAGTCCTGCGCGTCGACCGTGCGCTCGCGGCGCTTCGATTTCAGCACCACCGTGCCGCCGAGCGTCGCCAGGCAGAGCGGAATCTCAGAGCTTGGATCGGAATGGCAGAGCGAGCCGCAGACGGTGCCGCGGTTGCGGGTCTGGAAGTGTCCGATATGGGGCAGGGCCTTTGCCAGCAAGGGTACGATGCCTTGCAGGGCGCCGCTCTTGGCCAGGTGCCCCTGGGTGACGATCCCGCCGATCTCGAACCTCTTGTGGTTGGTCTTGGTGTAGTCGAGTACCACCACCCGGGAGATGTCGACAAGGATGGCCGGCTTCACCAGGCGGATGTTGAGCATTGGCATCAGCGACTGACCGCCGGCGATGACTTTTGCGTCGTCGCCGAACTCGCTCATCGCTTCGAGGGCTTCGTCCAGGGTTTCGGCGCGCAGATAGTCGAAGGCGGCGGGCTTCATTCGCTGCCTCCGAACATGCGTTTGAAAATGCCTTTTTGCTCATCCCCGCCGTCCGGATCCGGCGACAGGACCGCGATCAGGTTCTTGAAGAAGCGGCCGATGATCGTGCGGGCGGCGCCATCCAGCATACGCCCGCCGACGGCCGCCACCTTGCCGGAAAGGGTCACCGTGTACGTGTAATGAACCTGCGTTCCACCCTCGACCGGTTCGAGCGTGATGGTGCCCGAGCCCTGCGACGTTCCGAGGGCCCCAAGGAGGCTGCCGGAAACATTGAGGGAGTGGGGGCGTGTCATGTCCGACAGGCGCACATTGGCGGTGAAGCGGCCCTTGACCGGCCCCGCGCCAAGGGTCACGTCGGCCCGGTAGGCATTGTCGCCCGCCTGTTTCAGTTCGTGGCAGCCGGGGATGACGCTGGCCAGTTTCTCGGGATCGAGCAGGAAGGCCCAGATCTCGTCCGGCGTGCCCGGCAAGGTGGCGTCGCCGTCGCCGGTGAGGGCGCGGCCGGTCTTCTCCTGCTTGCCGGCAAACCGGCTGGTCTCGGGCGGCGGTGCTTCGGGCCCGTGGATCCATTCGAAGACCTTGGGCGGCGTCAGCGGGGTGGAAATGTCCTCACGGCCAAGCGCGTCGGCCACCGCATTGGCGAGGCAGACAGGCGTCGTGTACTGGTTGCCTTCGCCGATGCCTTTTGCCCCCAGCCGGGTGAAGGGCGAGGGATTGACGGTGGGGTGAATGAGATCGAGCTTCGGCAGTTCCGGCGCCGTGGCGACGAGGTAATCGGCAAAGGTGCCGGAC
>JAJFHL010000199.1 GCA_021775615.1 Hyphomicrobiales bacterium | reverse complement strand
GCAGGTCCATGACGAAAACTACGGCAGGTACCGCGAACGGCTCCGGCAGATGATTTCGGAGATGATGCCCCGGGACACTGATCCGCGCGTCTTGTCGGAACTCACCGCAACGGTCAGCGCCTTGAGCGACGGTCTGTGGGTAGACTGGATCCTCAGGCCGGAAGAACGCGACGTGGAAGCGTCCGTGTCGCACTGCCTCGACATGATTTCGGCGGCGGCGCGGTCCGCCGAATAGGCAAGCTGTCCTGTCAGTCTTTCGCCATCAATTTGCGCGGGTAGTTGCAAAAGGTCTCAACGCCGGTCTCGGTGATGAGAATGGTCTCGGAAAGTTCGAGACCGCCGTCGTCAAGCCACAGCGCCGGAATGAAATGGATGCACATGCCGGGCTTGAGTTCGGTCTTGTCGCCGGCGCGCAGGCTCAAAGTGCGCTCGCCCCAGTCGGGCGGGTAGGAGAGGCCGATGGAGTAACCGGTCCGGCTGTCCTTTTCGAACCCGTGTTTGCTCAAGGTTGCGAAGAAGGCAATCGCGATGTCTTCGCAGGTGTTTCCCGGTTTCGCCTTTTCGAGCCCTGCATCGACTGCTTCCAGGACCGCCTGTTCGGCGTCAAGGAACTTCTGCGGCGGCTTGCCGAGATAGATGGTGCGCGACAGCGGACAGTGGTAGCGCCGGTGGCAGCCGCCAAGTTCGAAGAAGGTAGCCTCGCCCGACCGGAACGGTTTTTCGTCCCATGTGAGATGCGGCGCCGTCGCATCGATGCCGGACGGCAGCATGGGCACGAAGGCGCAGTAATCTCCGCCGTGGCCGTTCGCCCCCATGGCCGAGGTGTGGAGAATGTCGGCGACCAGTTCGTTCTTCTTCAGGCCCGGCTCGATGCGCTCGAAGACCTTGGCGTGCATCGCCTCGACGATGCGGGCGGCGCGGCGGATGTATTCGATTTCACGGCTGCTCTTGACGGTGCGGCGCCAGTTCACGAGGCCGGTGGCGTCCTTGAGCGTGGCGTTCGGCAGGTGCTGCTGCATCGAAGCGAAGGCGGCGGCCGAGAAATAGAAATTGTCCATCTCGACACCGATGGCGCTCTTGTCCCAACCGCGTTCGGCAATGATGCCCGACAGGTGATCCATCGGATGGCGTTCGGTCGACTGCACGAAATGGTCCGGGTAACCGATGATGTCTTTCGGCTCCATGAACACCGTCCGCAGCGCTCCTTGAGCGTCCATGCCGCGGCCCCACCAGACCGGGTCGCCATCGAGGCCGAGCAGCACGCCCTGGTGCACATAGAACGACCAGCCGTCATAGCCGGTGAGCCAGGACATGTTCGAAGGATCGGTGACATAAAGCACCTCGACGCCTGCCTGCTCCATGGCGGTGCGGGTTCTGGCGATGCGGTCGGCATATTCGCTGCGCTCGAAATTCAGTTCGACGTCGGGCATCTCAAAGGTCTCCGATACTTTCAGGACTCAAAGTCGGCGCCGCTGCCGGCGGCTTCACAGCGCTGGCGGGCGAGGGTGGCGATGGCGGTGTCTTGTATGCCGGTGCCGGTCTGGTCGCAGATGGTGATCTGTGCGTCGCCGGTGCGGCCGGGAACCTGGCCGGCGATGATCTGGCCGATCTCGGGGAACGTGGCGCCTTCGTCGATCAGGCCGGCGGCGACAGCAGGGCGCAGTTCTCCGAGCGCCAGGCATTGGGACTGGCGGTCGCACACATAGAGATCGGCCTTGACCACACAGGCGGGTTCGAGCTCGTTCTTGTGATCGGAGTCGGATCCCATGGCGGTGATGTGCTGACCGGGCTCGAGCCAGTCGGCCATGAGAATCGGCTCCGTGCTGGGCGTCGTGGTGACGACGATGTCGGCGCCCTTGACGGCTTCCTGTGCGGTCGTTGCGGCGGAGACTTCGATGCCAAGCTTTGCCGACGTTTCCGCAGCAGATTCTGCGGCCTGTTCGGGACGCCGGGCCCAGATTCTGGCGCGTTCGATGGGGCGCACCAGTGTCAGCGCTTCGAGTTGCAGTCGTCCCTGTTCGCCGCCGCCGAGGATTGCCGCCGTGGTTGCATCGGTCCGAGCGAGGTGCTTTGCGGCCATGGCGCCGGCCGCCGCCGTGCGCACCACGGTGAGATAGCCGTTATCGAGCAGCAGGGCTTCGACAAACCCGGTATTGGCGTTGAACAGCACCATCAGGCCGTTGAGGCTCGGCAGGCCGAGCTTCGCGTTGTCGAAAAAGCCGGGCGAGATCTTGATCGCGAAGCTCTCGAGCCCCGGGATGTATGCGGTCTTGACGTCGACTTCGCCGTTCTTCTCCGGGATGTTCATCGAGAGGATGGGCGGCATCACGACATTCTTCGTGGCCAGGGCTTCGAAGGCACCTTCGACACATGCCACCGCATCGAGATCGAGCGTGATCTGGGCGCGAAGGTCGGATTCGGTCAGGATCTTGATCTTGGGCATGTGGCAGGTAACTCGCTATTGGGCGGTGACGTCGACGTCTTCGCCGCCGATGATTCGATGGTGCAGCGACATGTCGATATTGCCGCCGGACACCAGCAGAACAATCGGCCCTTCGCCGCTGACCAATCCGGACTTCATCGCGGCGATGGCGACCGAGCCCGACCCTTCAATGATCTGGCGCTCCTCCCAATAGGCATGGCGGATGGCACTGGCGATCTGAGCCTCGCTGACCAGAACCATGTCATCGACCAGATCGCGCACCATGGGAAAAGTGTATCGATTGTCGAGCCCGATACCGCCGCCGAGGGAATCGGCAAGGGTGGCCAGTTCTTCCACGAAAATCGGCTTGCCGGCCTTCTGGCACTCATACATGGCGGCGCCGCGTTCCATGCTGGCGCCGATGATCCTTATGCCCGGCCGCAGGGATTTCGCGGCAAGCGCCACCCCGGATATCAGGCCGCCGCCAGACAGCTGAACAACGAGGGTTGCCGCCTCCGGGCACTGATCGAGAATCTCAGCGCCGAGCGTGCCCTGGCCGGCGATGATGTCGAGGTGGTCGAAAGGAGGCAGCATGGTCATGCCGTCTT
>JAJFHL010000198.1 GCA_021775615.1 Hyphomicrobiales bacterium | reverse complement strand
GCGTATCACTGCTGCACCTGTAGGACGAAGGCATAGGAAAAGCACAGCGCCGCGACGACGGAACCTGCGGTGCGAAGGTGGTTGTAGCGCGTCCATCTTGAGAGATATCCCGCCCAGTAGTCGGCGGACGCGGCAGTGTTGGCATCGAGATCGGCCAACTCTTCGTTCATGGGAACGTTGGCGGCGATGGTGCAGATCACAACCGTCAGCAGATAGATCACACATCCCGCGGCCATCCAGATGGAACCAGCGTTGGTCAGGCCCAAGGCGGCATAGGCAGTGAGAAACGCGCTCACCGCCGCGACCGCGAACAGGATGAACAGGAACATCGATCCGTGCACCTGATGGTTGATCACCTGCATCGCCCGAATGCCGTTGCTGGCCGGCAGGGACCTGAACGACTTCATCACGAAGTCCGAGAAGGTGAAGAACACGCCGGCCACCAGCCAGCAGCCGACCATTGCCATGCCATTGCTCATCAGCGTCAAATTTGCGGTCATTGGATTTCCTCCTTCGCTACGACGCGGGTCAGTAGGACAGGCCCGGGGTTTTGCGCATGTAGGTATCGTCCGTCAGTTGGGTCAGCATGAATGCGGCGACATCGGCGCGCGAAATCTTCAATGTGAGACTACTTTGCGAGGCCGCAAAGCCATGCTGGTACATGCCTGTCTTGGGTCCGTCTGTGAATGCCGCCGGGCGGATGATGGTCCAGTCCAGATCGCTGGCCATGATGTATTCTTCCTGCAATGCGTGATCTGCAAACGCCGGTCGCAGAAACAGTCCGAACATGATGTATTTCCAGAAGAAATTCAGATGTACGGCACTGTCCCCTGCCCCAAGCGTGGTCTGGCAGATGAACCGCTTGATCCGGTGATGCCGCATGGCCCTGATGATGTTGGCCGTGCCCGCGGCGCGGACGGTTCCCTTTCGGCCGGCGCCCAGAGCGCACAGAACCGCGTTGTGTCCTTTAACGGCGTCCGCCACCGCCCCGGCATCCAGAACGTCGCCCTGAACGATTTTCAGATTTGGGTGGGTTTGTGTGACGGCGGCAGCCTGGCGGGCAAATGCCGTGACCTTGTGGCCGCGCGCGCAGGCCTGGCTCACCAGGTGGCGTCCTACTGAGCCGGTTGCTCCAAAGACAATAATGTTCATGTTAGCTCCCATCTGTGACTTGACACCATGTCAATTGACAGAGTGTCAAGTGGGTGTTACTTGACATTATGTCAAGTCAGAACCTCGATACCCGCTCCAGAATTCTTCAAGCCACCTGGCGGTTGATGGAAGAACAGCCCGGCCACGGGGTGCGCATGTCCGATATTGCAAAAGCGGCGGGAATCTCGCGCCAGGCGCTTTACCTGCACTTCCCGGCCCGGTCGGATCTGCTGATCAGCACAACCCGTTACGTGGATGAAGTGCTGAATGTAGGCGCGCGCCTTGAGCCGGTCTGGAATGCTGCAACGGGCGCAGAGCAGCTCAATGCATTGATCGCCTTTTGGGGAGAGCATGTTCAGCAGATCTACGGCGTTGCCAGAGCGCTGCTCAGCATGCGCGAATCCGACGCCGCGGCCGCCAGCGCGTGGGATGAGCGCATGGACGCGGTACGAGAGGGCTGCCGGACGGCGATGGAGGCACTGCACCGGGACGGGCAGCTCAGCGATGACTGGTCGGTGGAAACCGGCACCGATCTGTTATGGACGATGGTGTCGATCCCCAGTTGGGAACAGCTCACCGCCGGGTGCGGTTGGACGCAGGACGACTATGTCGAACGACTGCAGCGCCAGGCCGCGCTGACATTCGTCAAGGCGGACCCGCAGGCACTCGTCTGACGCGCAGGCGGAACCTTACGCCGATTTTCGACGGCATGATCCAGTGTCAATCGCAGCGGTGATACCGCATGCAGCCGTAATAGTCGGGATTAAGGTAACCCCACTCGGCGACACATTCGCGCTTCCAGTATTCGCAGTCGCTGCCGTAACCGCCGTAGCGGCGGGGCGTGTAATAGGAGTAGGTGTCGGGATATCCACCGTAATAGTAATAGGGATAGAAGCCGCCATAGACGCGTATCCTGCGGCGCTTTTTGACATGCTTGCGCTTGCGGTGCTTGTCGCGGCGAGCGTGCTTGCGGTGTTTGTCGCGGCGCACATGCTCGCGGGCGCGCTGTTTTTCGCGGCGGGCGCGGCGCTTGTCCCGGCGGGCTTCGCGGCGAATGCGTGGTTTGTCGGGGCGGGCGAGACGGCGTGCCTTCGGTTTGTCCGGACGAACAACCGGGCGGGCCTGCGGCCTGTTGCGGCGGGCCTTCTGCCGGGCCTGCGGCTTGTTGCGGCGGGCATTCTGCCGGGCTTGGGGCTTGTTGCGGCGGGCATTCTGCCGGGCCCGGGGTCTGTTGGGGCGGGCATTGCGGCGGACCCGGACGCCGGTTTTCTGCACCTTGATCACGTTGCGCACCGCTCCGGCGGCGGCCCCGGCATCTCCGGTCAACCTGAGATGTGACGACAGGTTCGCGCCGATGGCGGAGGCCCGATCGACGGAACCGGTCAGCAGTGCCACGCAAAGCGCAACCGTCAAAGCAACCATCCTGAAGAACGACATCATGACCTCGAAAACCTGCCGAATGCACCTGTCGCAATCGATCAGGTGGCAGCATGGCGTTGTTTTGCGGCGCGCGGATGCAGCGGCGAAGGTGGTTCGGTGCGGATTTCGCGGTGAATTTGAGGCCGCCTGCCTGGTTTCGTCATCGTTTGCCGGCCGGTCAGACCTGCCTTCTCCCAGAGAGGCCATCCGGGACATATGACGCTGCCCGGCGTATGGTCCGCTCTTTCAACGGATCTGAGGGTGTGACGCGATGGGCCTGGCAGTGATTGGCGCGGGATTTGGACGGACGGGGACAGAGTCCATGAAGCTGGCGCTCGAGCGCCTGGGACTTGGGCCGTGCTACCATATGACGGAGGTTCTTCCCAATCCCGACCGTGTCGCCGAATGGCGGCAGACCTCCGCTGGCGTGCTGCCGGACTGGGACGTCACTTTCGCCGGCTTCGGCGCGACCGTCGACTGGCCCGCCGCCTTCTTTTGGCGCGAGCTCGCCGCCTTTTATCCCAACGCCAAGATCCTCCTCACCGTACGCGATGCGGACAGCTGGTACGACAGTATGGACAAGACCATTTTCAGAGTATTGCGGGAGAGCGACGACCCGGCCTCCATCGGCGAAAAACTGATCGCCGAAGGTGTCTTCGGCGGCAGGTTCGACCGCGACCATGCGATCAAGGTGTTCAACGCGAACACCGCTGCGGTCCAGGCGGCGTTTTCCAGCGATCGTCTGCTGACATTCACCATAGGCGATGGCTGGGAGCCGCTGTGCCGCTTTCTCGACCAGCCGGTTCGCGATGAGCCATTCCCGCACAGCAACAGGCCCGGCGAATTCGACAAGATGATGGAGGAGCATGACACGCCCGGCTAGATCGCTTTACGTTCACACGGAATCGCTTTGACCGGTTGAGCATGCCCCACAGGACCGCCAATCGTCCCACCCCGGCAGTCTTCGCCAAGAATTACTTTGTGGAGAAGGCCCGCTCTTTCCTTTTTCCGCCCCAATCACTGCATAGCGTCCCGCACGAAAATGGCGGGCTTATTTGAGTCGCTCAAATAGTGCGAAAGCAGTACTGGTCAGTACGCCTGACAACACCTGAGTTCAGCTCAGAGGCCGGGGGCGGCCCATAACCAGTTGAAGCGATCAAGAAATTTTGGAGTGCGTAATGTCGAACCGGTTTCACCTCCTCTGGGCCGCCATGCTCTTTGTGGCCGTGCACGCGATTGTGCCGGCCCTTCCCATGAGTGCGGCCTGGGCACAGAAGGACCCTCGTCACGAGCAGATTGTGGACGCCACGAACAAGATCACGGTCAGGGTCGTCGCCGGCGAAGTCGACGACACGTCGACGCTGCTGGCGTTCGAGATGGCGGTGGTGCTGGACAATCCCGAACGTCTGCGCGTCCTGCCGGTGCTTAGCGGCGGCGGTTCACAGAACCTCTCCGACCTGCTCTATCTGGAGGGCGTCGACATCAGCCTGGTCAGCACCGACGTTCTCAACCATATGGAATCGGACCGCGAGTACAGCGACGCAAAGTCCCGCCTGCGCTACATCTCCAAGCTGCACAACGAGGAAATCTACGTGATCGCCAATCCGGCGATCGACACGATGACCGAGCTGTCCGGCATGCCGGTCAATTTCGGACGCCAGTCGGACGGCAATGTCGCAACGCCGCAACTGATATTCGATGCGCTCGGGATCAAGGTGAAGCCGAGCTACCTGGATCACGCCGAAGCCATCGGCAAGATCGCCGCCGGCGAGCTCGCCGCAACGGTCGTCGTGAGTTCACGGCCCGACGACCTGATCGCCAGCCTGCGCACCGAACAGGGCCTGAAGCTGGTGCCGATCGATTTCACCGCGGAACTGCAGGCCTCGTACCTGCCGATTTCGCTGACCAGCGAGGATTATCCCGGCCTGATCGCGCAAGGGAGTTCGGTCGACACTCTCGCCACCAGCGTCGCCATGGTGATGTACAACTGGCCGAAGGGCCACGCGCGGTACAAGCGCGTCAACCGGTTCGTCACGGCGTTCTTCTCCAGGTTCGAAGAGTTCCACCAGTCGCCGCGGCACTCCAAGTGGAAGGAAGTCAACATCAGTGCGGCAATCCCCGGATGGACCCGGTTTGAACCGGCCGAGAAACTGCTGGAGCAGTTCGCCGCGAAGATACCGGAAGAACCGGCGTTCTTCCGGCTGAGGGCCGGTTTCGAGGTATTCCTGAAAGCGCAGGCGCAGGGCCAGCCCGTATCGGACGCACAGCGCGCCGAGATGTTCAGAACCTTCCTGAGCTGGACGGAGAACCAGGCGGAAGCCACGGTCCGGCTGCATCTGGTCTCGAAAACCGAGGACGGCGAGTTCATCGGCACCGTTGCGGCGCGCAACACCGAAGTGGTGGTCGACGGGGTCAAGGAGCACGCGCTCATGCTCGTGCCGAAGCTGGCCGGCCTGCCGCCCGGCCCGCATGCCTTCCGGCTTTACAGCAACGCCAACTGCGGTCCCGCCGAAGAGGACGATGTGATGGTCGCGGGGCTGGGTGCGGGCACCTACCTGATGGCGGAGCAGAACGGCAAGGCCTATCGCAGCCACCTGGGCAACCTGCCTGATCTGGTGGTGACGGACGATGGCAAGGCGGAAGAAGGGGTCATCCTGCCGCGCATGACGCTGGCCGACCTGCTCAACCGCTCGATCACAATCCACACGGAGCGCGACGACACCTCACCGCGCCTCGCCTGCGGGGTGATCGACTAGAAAGGGTACACCGCCGCCGGCCCGCTCCCCCTCCCAACCACCCGATAGCGGTACCCTTGGGGTGGTTGGGAGGGGGAGCGGGCCGGTGCCGAAGTTGACCTGAACCTCCCCTATTCCGGGATCGCCAGATAGGCCGTCAGGAGGGGCCGGATCGATGCGGCGCAGCCGGCGTGGTCGAGATGGCCGGTTGCATCGGCGCTGACGACCATCGCGATATGGGACTCGGTGAAGCCCTCGGCCTTGAGCGCACGCAACACGCTCTCCCGCATGGCTTCATAAGGTGCGTCCAGGGCGGCGCACCGGTCCAGCACCGTGTAGATGTCGATCAAGAGTTGGAGCTTGTAGATCCCGCCGGCCCTGGCGGGGCCTGTGAGCGTGACAGGCGTTGTAATCAATACGCAACCCAGTACCAGTACCGCTGCAAATGTCTTCATGGCAGCCTCCCGGACATGTCGGCCGCCCCCGGCATCGTTTGCATGCTAACTGATTCGCGGGCAGGTTTCCTAATTACGTCCGTTCGTTGCCAGCCATATGACATGCCGCCCGCCGCGTTTCTGTCTGGTGGCGCGCGCCCTCACCTCTTCAACCGCAAAGCCGGCCTGCTTCAGGCGCGCGGTGAAGGGCGCGTTGGGCGCCGACGACCAGACCGTCAGCAGCCCTCCGGGCGCGAGCGCAGCGCGCGCCAGTCCCAGCCCGGCGGCGCTGTAGATATCGTCGTTGGCCTTGCGGGTGAGGCCTTCGGGGCCATTGTCGACATCGAGAAGGATCGCGTCCCAGGTCCTGGCGGAAGACGCGATCAGGGGACCCACATCGCCTTGATGGAGGGTGACGTGCGGATCGTCGAGGCAGGCGCCGAAGAGCGCGGCCATTGGTCCGCGCGCCCAGGCGACGACTTCGGGCACCAGCTCGGCCACGGTGACCGCGGCGCCATCAAGTCCGTCAAACCCGGCGAGGGCCGCACGCAGGGTGAAGCCCATGCCGAGACCGCCGATCAGCATGCGCGGCCGCGCGTGGTCCTGCAGCCGTTCGCAGGCGAGGCGCGCCAGCGCCTCTTCCGATCCGCTGCGCCGGCTGTTCATCAGCTCGACGGCCCCGAGCATGATCGAGAATTCCGACCCGCGCTGCATCAGGCGCAGTTCGCCGCCACCGGGCATGGGCGCAGAACCAAGATGGACCCAGGGGATCACGCAAACCTCTTCGGACAATTGGATGGGCAGGTCGCGGAACCACCATACATGACGCGCCGCGCCGGTCACATCCTGCGGCAATGACGCCTGCCGGGGCGGACGCAATGGATGTATACTGATGAGTGGCTGGCCGGCATCACGTTGTACTCTCATGGGAGGCGAAGATGACCCACATTCCACATGTCCCTTCACCACATTCCGGCGCGCGGATATTGCGCTCCGCCCTCGCCGCGGCCATCGGCCTTTGCCTTGCTTTCGCGGTGTTCGCGTCACCGGCGCTCAA
>JAJFHL010000197.1 GCA_021775615.1 Hyphomicrobiales bacterium | reverse complement strand
GACGAGCTGACGATTTATCAGGTTGCAGATGCCTTCGCATCCTCGGCCGACTGGAAGAAAATCTAGAGCGGGATCAGGAAAAGTGGATACCGGTTTTCCGTCCGATCCCGCTCTAAAATATAAGAAGCAATCACGTTTTATCGACTTAGGTGGACCCACCTAAGTCGATCGTGATCTAAGCGGGATCAGGAAAAGTGGCTACCGGTTTTCCGTCCGATCCCGCTCTAAAGTATTGGAATCGATCACGTTTTATCGACTTAGGTAATTCAACATAAGTCGATCGTGATCTAGGATGGAGGCGCGTGATGGGTGACTTCGATCCCTTTGCAGCTCGGGTGTTTCGCGGCAACGCGTTCGTTGCGGCGGTAGGCTGTGCGACGCGTGAAATCCTCAACCCGGCAACCCTCGAAAAGGAGGGCGAGATTGCGCAGGCCACACCGGCGCTTGTTGAAGAGGTGGCGGTTGAGGCCCTCGCGGCGCAGGCCGAGTGGAAAAAGGTCAACGGCAAGACCCGTGCGGCATTGCTGCACCGGATCGCCGACAGCATAGAACAGACCGATTTTCACGATGTCGCAAAACTGATGACGCTGGAAATGGGCAAGCCCTATCCCGAAGCCGAGGGCGAGCTTTACAATGTCGCTCCGGCTTTCCGCTATTTTGCCGAGATCGCCCGCGACGACGGCGGCAAGGTTGCCGGCACCACGCAATACGGTTCGTTCCAGTATGCGGTCTACGAGCCCTATGGCGTGTCGGTGCACATCATGCCGTTCAACTTCCCGATCCTCCTGATGTCCTGGACCGTCGCCGCATCGCTCGCCGCCGGCAACGCCTGCATCGTCAAGCCCGCCGAGGCCACCAGCCTGTGCACGCTGAAATTCATGGAGCACTTCGGCAAGACGCTGCCCCCGGGTCTTATCAGCTGCCTCACCGGCGGCGCCGAAACCGCCCAGGCCCTGATCCGGTCGGAAAACACCCACGCGGTTGCCTTCACCGGGTCGGTGGACGCGGGACGCGCCGTCAACGTCGCCTGTGCCGAGCGCTTCAAACCCTGCGTCATCGAAGCCGGCGGCAACGATCCCATGGTGATCTCCGACCAGGCGGACATTGACCAGGCGGTCGCAGGCACCGTCACTTCCGCGTTTCATCTTTCCGGTCAGATCTGCACCTCGTCCGAGCGCATCTTTGTGCATGAGAGCGTGCACGACGCGTTCGTCGAGAAGTTGGCCGCCGCGGCCGGCGACCTGCGCATCGGCAATGGTCTGGAGAAGGCCGAGATCGGACCGCTGGTGTCCGAGGCCGCCCGGTCCAGGGTCATGGGGTTGGTCGACGGCGCCATCGCCGCCGGCGCAACGCTCGTCCGCGGCGGCCGGGTGCCACCCGGTCACAATACCGGCTGGTTCTATGAGCCGACCGTCCTCACCGGCGTGACCCCCGACATGGCGATCATGAACCAGGAGATATTCGGGCCCGTGGCGCCGGTCTGCAAGGTTGCAAGCTTCGAAGAAGGGTTGCAACTCGCCAATGCCTCACGGTTTGGGCTCGGCGCCTGTGTCTTCACCACCGACCTGAAGGAGGCCATGCGCGCGGCCGAAATACTCGAAGCCGGCATGGTCTGGGTCAACAATCCACTGATCGACAATGATGCGCTGCCCTTCGGCGGGCGCAAGAATTCCGGTATTGGCCGTGAACTCGGCCGTCACGGCCTCGATGCCTTCCGCCAGAGCAAAATGGTCATCATCGACCACGAGCCCGTCATTCATGATTGGTGGTATCCCTACCCGGACGACGCTTTCTACAAGCAACGCTGACCATATTGCTTGGGAGTATTAAGCCCGTCGAAACTACTTTCCGGTAAATTCCAATTGTTCAGGGGGCAGACCGGACATTTGGCATGACGAAACCCGTCGTTGTTGTATCGAACCAGCCCGATCGCGTGCGCGACATCGCATCGTGTCTCGGGCCGGGCTTCAATGCGATTCCCCTCGATCCCGATGCGCAAAGCGCACCCGACACCGGCAATGCGGTGATGATGGTGGTCGATGTCGACCTGTCCGACCGCAAGATGATCGACTGTCTCAGGCAGGACGTACTCGCGGCGCATGGCCATCTGCCGAGCGTCTTCGTCACCGACGACCATCGCCGCCTCGATGTTGTGCAGTCCAATGCGCTTGGCGCCAGCAAGACCGTGAGCCGCCGTCAGGCCGTCGGGCGCCTCCGGCAGATCGCCGAAGCCTATGCCCAGACCGCCGGCCTTGCGGATCCGATCGTGGCCTGCGATGTGGCGATCGAACGGGCCGCCGCCCTCAACACCGAACTGTTCGCGGCAGTGGCGAACGCCGAGCCGCTGCCCCGGGAACAGATTCAGCAGTGCGGCCAGTATATTTCCGATGCGCTGCGCCAGGACGGTATTTCCACATTCCTGCGCGAGGTCAAACGGCATCACAGCTACACACACCGCCACTCCATATGCGTGACCGGACTCGCGGTCGCATTCGGGCTCAACTGTGGGATGCAAGCGGGGGATGTGCAGCGGCTCGCCACCGGGGCGCTGATGCACGACATCGGCAAGGCCCGTATCGACCTTGAGATACTCGACAAGCCGGACGCGTTGTCGCCCTCCGAGCGGGCGGAAATGCAGCGCCATCCAGGCTACGGCTCGGAGATCCTGCTGGCGGATGCTCAGTTCGAAAGCGAAGTCGTCGACATGGCACGTCAGCATCACGAATATCTCGACGGATCGGGCTACCCGGACGGTCTGTCCGACCACCAGCTGAGCGATCTCGTGCGCATCATGACCATTGTCGACATCTATTCCGCACTGATCGACCGCCGCTCCTACAAGACAGCGATCCCGCGCGCGACCGCGTATCAGATGATGCAGCGCATGCATGGCAAGATCGACATGCCGTTTCTCAAGGCATTCGAGCCGATTGCACTCCAGGAAAACTGACCGCTTGCAACGTTTCAGAGCGGAATCGAACGGAAAACCGGTATCCACTTTTCCTGATCCCGCTCCAGACCCTTTCACGCCCTCGCAATCCTCCGCAAAGCTGATAAAAGGAACGCGATCACACCCTCAGCTTGCGAGGAACCGACGTGCCTCCCTTCGAACTGCTTTTGGCATTCACCGCCGCCGCCCTGGTGATGAACCTCTCGCCCGGTCCGTCAAACCTCTATGTCATGGCCCGCAGCATCGGTCAGGGCACGAGGGCGGGCGTCGTTGCCGCCCTCGGGCTGGCGCTCGGCGCCATGGTGCACGTCATCGCCACAACGTTCGGGATCGCCGCCATATTCGAATACTCGCCGATGGCCTACACGGCGCTCAAGCTCGCCGGCGCCGCCTATCTCATTTATCTGGGCATCGGCTATTTGACGGGGCCGGCGGACGCCACGGGCGCCGCCGCTCCGGTGCCGCCCAAGCCGCCGGCGCAGATCCTGCGCGAGAGCATGCTGGTGGAGATCACCAACCCGAAGACCGCCCTGTTTTTTCTGGCGCTGCTGCCGCAATTCGTGGCGCCGGAAGCCGGTCCCGTGGCCCCGCAACTCCTGCTGCTTGGTCTGATCGCCACGATTTCCGCCATTCCCTGCGACGTCACGGTCGCGGTCGCGTCCGGCCGCGCGGCACGGTGGCTCGCCCGCAACGCACGGGCCCAGGTCTTTCAGCAGCGCCTCTCGGGCAGTATTCTCGTGGGGCTCGGCGGCTACATTCTGTTCGACGAGGTGTGACCCGACATCTTAAGTGGCCCAATGGCGCGGCGGCGGGATTAGGTGGGATCTGACGGGATTGTGCGGGCAAACTCCGCAGGAACTCTAGGGAAAATCCAAGTCGGAAAAATTTGGACACGACGACTTCGGCGACGAACGGGCGACAAGTTGTTGGCCCAATCGGAGCGGTGCGACAGGTTGTTGACCCAATCGGGTTGGCCGGGAAACGGCGGATAACTACTAAAAAAGGCAAACTTGCAAAACTACAATTGGGAACTCCAGTTCCCAGTTCTCTGGCGAGTTCCCAGTTCCAAAGTAGCTCAATGAAAACAAACCTCTAGTACGACGTCCGCATACGAATTGCGTGGAAATAGGTGGGAACCAAATTCGCGCCACATCACACGCTGGTGCCGACCCAGACGACGCGGCCGGCGACGTTCAACTGGTCGACCATGGCGGCGTCAATCACCTCGTTCTCGTAGAGGGGATTGTCTGAGATCAGTATGACAGAGCCGTCGATCTTGACCTGAAGGCGCTTGACCAAAACCGCGCCCTCCTGACTGAGCACATAGATGTACCCGGAGCGGATTTCGCGGGCGCTCATGTCAACCAGCATCGTCGCACCGTCCGGAATGGTCGGCGCCATAGAATCACCGACCGCAGTTACCAGCCCGGATGATGCCTCCGAGACACCGACCCGGCGCAGCCATTCCTCGCGAAAAGCCAATGCGCCCGAAGTTCGCTCGGAGACGGGAACAAGCCCAGGCCCAGCGCCGGCTTCGGCCTCGTACACTGGCACCAATGCAAAGCTGCCCGCCCAGGTCTGCATAAGCCGGGGCGAATTTTCCGAGCGACTGTCAATGTAAGCCTCATCGCCAGTCGCCATCCAATCCAGTGAAATGCCAGCCGCCTGGGCCAGCTTTAGCATTCCGTCAAAGGGAACCTTTGCACCAGGCTTGCGCCAATTGTCGATGCTAGCGCGAGAAACTCCTGCGATTTCTGCGGCTTTTCCTTGGCCGCCGACGACCTCCACTAGGTGTGTGATCCTTTCGTGAATTTCGTCCGGCCCGCCATAATCGGCCTCAAGGAATGGCGATAGATCTCTTGGCACAAAAACCCCTCAACGCCCCAATTGCCAAATGTACTGTTGTAATGCCCATTATTATCGGCTAAACAACAAACGTTGTAGGCGAGTGCCTACTCTGTGCGGCTTTCGAGGTGGTGATGCCAAGGAAATGGGATCGATTTGCAATCAAGGCTGAGATCCAGCGACGGGGATCAAATCTTACGGAGCTGGCTGTAAAGAATGACCTGGGAAGCTCGACGGCACGCGCGGCGCTCCTCAAGCCGTCTCCGGCTGCAAATAGTGTGATAGCACAATTCCTCGGCGTGTCCCTCCACGAACTCTGGCCGCATTGGTACGACAAGGACGGCAACCGCCGCCTTGGTGCGCGGCAATCTAGCAGGAAACCCAAGGCTGCGCCTAGCCAAAACGCCGAAGCGGCGTGAGGGCGGGGCGATGCGGGTTGTCGATTTTCGCACAATAGGAATTGCCCAGATCGAGGTCGGCCATCGGTTGCGGCCGGTCGACGAGGATCACGCCCAGGCCCTGGCAACGACGATGGCGCAAGCGGGGCTGATACATCCGCTGGAAGTGACCTACGCGGAAGGCTCTCTCAACAGCTTCAAGTTGATCTCCGGCGCACACCGGCTGGCGGCGGCAAAGCTGCTCGGCTGGACAGAGATCGACGTCCGCTTGGTCGAGTTCGGCGGAAACGACCCCAAGGATCTCGATGTCTATCATGAGAGCATCGAGAACATAGCGCGGCACGAACTCAACGCGCTCGACAGGGCGGCGACGCTGGCCGCCGCGAAGGGCATTTACGAGCGGCTGCACCCTGAGACAAAGAACGGTGGTGACCGGAGCAAACGGCGTGGGAAAAACCAGAACGACACCGTGTCGTTCTCGAAGTCGGCGGCTTCGAAGGCTGGTTTGACGCCACGATCGATCGAACGCTACGTGGCACTTTACAACTCTCTCGCACCCGCCGTCCGTGACAGCCTCGCCGGGACCGACTACGCCGGACAGCGGTCGCAGCTCGTCGCCCTCGCTCAGCTCGACCCGGAGCGCCAGGCCACGGTCGCCGATATCCTCCTCGACGACAGCAACGAAATCCGCCGCGTCAAGGAAGCCGATGCCCAGATCGACACGCCGCGACCCGCCAGGACGAACCCCGCCGACAAGGCCTTCAAGAAGCTTTTAAGCCTCTATCTACACTCCCCGAAAAAGGCACAGAAAGAGTTTCGCGCGTGGCTTTCTGAACACGAGGCCACCCCAAGCAGGCGGGCGAACGGTTCGGCGAGGAAACCCAACGGCACCCCGGACACGGTCGATCTCGAAGACCTCATTTCAGCAAAGGAGGCTTCGGCATGAAAGTCTGGTTTTCGCCTGCCGAACTCGTAGACCTGGCATTGCCAGGCCTGCCGCAAACGAAGCGGGGCATCAACATCCATGCGGAAACCCAAGGCTGGAAACTCGCCACGAGTGAGGCCGGCGTCGCCTTGGCCAGACGGCGTGTCGGGCCAGGCGGTGGCCTCGAATACCACTTTTCGCTCTTGCCGGAACGCGCACAGGTGGCGATTGCGGCAGCCGCCCTCAAGGTGCAGGAGCGGCCCGCCGAGCCCGTCACCTTCGAACCGGCACCCGACGATTTGCGCGACGCCGACATTGTCCGCCGTGATGCCAGGATTGCGGTCATCGCAGCCGCCGACGCACATGCAAAGAAAGCCAGGCTCGCCCGCTACGCCTCCGACCCGCTTTTCGCGAAGCTCTACAACGGGGGCCGCGCCGACGTCGAGCCGTGGATTGTCGCCAGCGTCAAGTCGGTGTCGCCGCGCAACCTCAAGCGCTGGCGCTCGGCCCTGAAGAAAGAAGGGCCGCAGGCGCTGGCGGGCAAGTTCCGGCAGCGGTCCACGTCGGTGCTGGAGCGCGCCGAAGGCGGCCGGGTCAAGACCTACATCGCCGCGCTGCTCACGAAGAACACGTACCTCACCGCCGACCACGTGCGCGACCTGGTGGCCGATGAGTTCAAGGACGCAATCACGACGGCCGGGACCTTTCGTCTGCCGAGCCTCAGGACTTTCGAGCGTTTCATAGCGGGCTGGCAAGCCGAGAACGAACAGCTGTTCATGTTCATGACAGACCCCGACCGCTGGAAGTCTACGGTCCGGCATTGCGGCAGCAACATGTATGCGCATATCGGTCGTCTCAATCAGCTCTGGGAGATCGATGCCTCCCCCGCCGATGTCTTGTGCACGGACGGCCGTCGCAATCTCTATGTCGTCATCGACATTTGGTCCCGGCGCATGTTCGGCCTGATCACCAAGACCCCGTGCACCGACGCATCATTGAGCCTTGTGAGGCGCGCGATTATCGAATGGGGCGTGCCGGAAGTTCTGCGCACAGACAACGGTTCGGACTTCACGTCGCACCAGTTCAAGCGCGCGGTGGCGAGCCTGGGTATCGAGCAGGACTTGTGCCCACCGCATAGCCCGGAGCGAAAGGCCAGCGTCGAGCGCAACATAGGAACCATCCAGCGCGGCTGCATGCGGCTACTCCCCGGCTTCATCGGTCACGACGTCAAAGACCGTAAGCAGATCGAAGCGCGCAAGACATTCGCCGCTCGTCTCGGAGAGAGTGACAAGGACGCCTTTTGCGTCGAGTTGTCGGCGCAAGAGCTGCAAGACAGGCTCGACCGTTGGCTCGCCACCAAATACGCGCACCGCGCCCATTCCGGGCTTGGCGGTGTATCGCCCTTTGAGCGCGCCGGGTCCTGGGCGCAGCCGCTGCGGGCGATCGACAATCTGCGTGCACTCGACCTGCTGCTCGCCCCTGCGGCCGGCGCGGACGGCATGCGCACGGCAACGAAGCGGGGCATCAAGTTCGACAACACCCGCTTCATCGCGCCGGAGATCCTGGCGGGGCAGAGTGTATTCGTCAGGTGCGACCCGGAAGACATGGGCCGCATCTTCTGTTTCGAAAGCGAAGTCGGTCGGTTCATCTGCGAAGGCATTGCGCCCGAGCGGCTCGGCATCGACCCGGCCGCCGCGCATGCGGAGGCGCGGCACCGCCAGCGGAAATTCGTCAAAGAGCAAACCGCCGAGATCAGGCGCGAGGCAAGGCGCATCAAACCGCATGACATGATCGATGGTGTGCTGCGCACCGCCGCTGCCCGCAGCGAAGGCGTCATCGCGTTCCCGCAACGCTCGCAGCCGCATTCGACGCCGTCGCTTGAGGAGGCCGCCGCCGCACGAGCCGAAGCCCAGCACCCTGAATTTACCGACGAGGATCGCGAAGCGCACGAGCGCCGGGTTGCCGAGATAGAGGCGAGCGCCGATGCCGCCAATGTCGTGCAGCTCGAAGAGACGCCCCGGCAACGCTTCGCCCGCGCAAAGCAGTTGGAAGTCGCGCTTGGCGAGGGCGACGACGTCGACCCGCAAGAGGTGCTCTGGCTCGGCGGCTATCAGCAGACGCCCGAGTACCGGGCGCAATCGACCATGTTGGAGGATTTCGGGCCGGACTGGCTGAAGGTCCCGAAATGAAGCGCCCGCCCCGTGGCTCACGACCACATTGAGGCGGGCTCAAAAGCAAGGAGAGAACCATGACAGCCACAAATGACAATGTCAATCGGCCGGCAATCGCGCCGCTACGCAACGTGACAATGTTCCTGGAACTCGTCGAGCGCCAGCTTGCGCAGCCTCCGCATATCGACCGCCTCGGCGTTTTCTCCGGGCCGTCCGGATACGGCAAGACGCAGGCAGCTGTCTACGCCGCAAACCGGCATGCGGCCTATTACGTCGAGTGCGGTTACTCGTGGACGCAGAAGACCTTCACCGACGCTGTGCTGCACGAGCTGAGTGGTCACAGCAAGAAGGGTTCGGTTGCGGACAAGGTCCAGGAAGTGATCCGTGTCCTCGCCGTCGATCCACGTCCCTTGATCGTCGACGAGAGCGACCACCTGGTCAAGAAGTCGATCATCGATATCGTTCGAGAAATTCACGACAAGACCATGACGCCAATCATCCTGATCGGCGAGGAGGAGCTGCCCAACAAGCTGGCCGAGTTCGAGCGTGCCCACAATCGCGTGTCGAGCTGGGTTCTGGCGCAACCGACAGACATAGCAGACGCCCGCGAACTTGCCGGGTGCTATTGCCGCGATGTCGAGATCGAGGACGCACTGCTTGAGGAGATCGTCGAGCGCACCTACGGCGTGACGCGCCGTGTCGTCGCCAACCTGCAGCAGGTCCTTGAGGAAAGCCGCAAGACCGGCAACCGCATCGTCACGCTGGCGGACTTCGATCCCGAAAAGATCGTCACCGGCAATCCGCCACGGCGCAAGGCGCCGGCCCGGAGGAAGGCAGCATGAGCGGGGTGGTGCAGACAATCCAGATCGAGCCCGCGCCCGGCCCCGACCGTTTTTGGCAGGCGGTCCGCGACGTCGCGGACGCCCGCGGCGTGTTCGAAGTGAAGGACGTAAGCGACACGCTCAATGGCAGCCGCTCGACCTTCGCCGACTACTTCCGCCGTTTGGTGCTCGCGGGATACGTGAAGTCAGCCGGAATGTCGGCGTCACGTGCCGTCCAGTACCAAGTGGTTCGCCCCGAGCGATTTGCGCCGCGCCTCGACAAGAACGGCAAACCAGCGCGCGCGGCACTCGTCCAGGACCACATGTGGCGCGCCATGAAAATGGTGAAGCGCTGGTCAGCGCGCGATCTGTGTAGGCATGCGTCCAGAGACGAAGTCGTAATCGCCTATCACTCTGCGCAAACCTACGTGAAGCTCCTGCGCGACGCCGGTTATCTGCATGTGTGGCGGGAAGCCGCCCCGTCCATAGAGGCCATTTACAGCCTCAAGCCGGACATGGAGACGGGCCCGCGCGCGCCCACGGTGCTGTCGGGGCGAATGGTATTCGACCTCAACCGCGGATGCATCATGACCAAGACGGTCGTGGCGCGGGAGGTGCGGTCATGAGCCCGCGCGGACCCGCCAAGGGAACAGGCCAGGGCGTCGCCGTGGCCAATGCGACCGCCGCCTGGGAAGAAGTCCCTGACTGGATCATGGTCCTGGCTCGCGCCTGCGAGGGCGCCGGGGCTTCGCAGACCACCATCGCAAAACGGATCGGCTACTCGCCGAGCGCCGTCTCGGCGGTGCTGAACAACAAGTACGCCGGCGACCTCGCACGCGTCGAAGCTGCCGTGCGCGGTGCGCTCATGGCGGAAACCATCATGTGCCCGGTGCTCGGCGAGCTTGGCTTGGACCGATGCCAGTCTCACCAGCGCAAGGCGGGAGGGAAGTTCCGCGCCACGTCCGGCGTCGCGGTGCGGCTCTATCACGCCTGCCGTGGCGACTGCGCACACTCTCGCATCAAGGTGACCGGCAATGTTGAGTGACCGATTGAAGAACCTTTCAACGACCCTGAAAGACTACGAGCAGGGCAAGCCGATCCCGGCCGGCATGGTGCCGAAGCTTCGGCGTGAGATCGAGGCCGCCATCGACCAGGCGGCGGCGATGGAGAACACGCCGATCCCGCTGAACCAGCGGCTCAACGCCAGCCAGTTGGGCGAGCGTGTGACGCTGTTTCCTGTGATCCCGCGCCTCAATGGTGGCGGGCAATGAGCACGGACAGGAAAAGACAGCTCGTCCCAAGCATGCGGCGTGTCGGAGACGCCGAGCCGTGCAACGCCGACGAGTTGGCCCGCTATGTCCAGCACTTCGGCCGACGCGGAGTGATGACGCTCTCCACGAATGGAGTGCGGGCACTGGCGGCCGGCGTCGAGCAACTCGTCCAGAGCATGACGGAAGTCGCTCTGGCATCAAGCGAGCTGCGCGACCTGGAAGCAAAGTTGGTCGGTCCAGGCGAGCGCGCGGCGCTCAAATCCGGGCTCGACCGTATCGACGCCGCAATCTTCGGCGGCACATCAACCCAAGAGGCCAAGACAGATGAATGAGCAAGTTGTTCCGGCGCAGCCGGAAATCAAGGAAGCCGGCGACGGCGTGATCAATGTCAACGGTGCGGAGTTCATGCAGGACGCGGGTGGGCGGCTGGTGCCGCTTGCCCTGGTGAAGCCGCAACGGCTGCTCGAGGACCAGACCGTCCGCAAAATCCTCGGCTATGCTGAAAAGCTGTCCGCCGAGATCAGGCGGTTTCGCGGGCACACGTCCGATGACGTCACGACTTTCATTGAGACGCTCGCCGAGGAATACGGCGCCAGCCGTGGCGGCGCGAAAGGCAACGTGACCCTCACCAGTTTCGACGGCCTGCTCAAGGTCACGGTTCAGGTGCAGGACCTTTTGACCTTCGGGCCGGAACTCAAGATCGCGAAGTCTCTGGTCGACGAATGCATCACGGCATGGGCGGAGGGCGCAAACGACAAGGTCCGGGTCCTGGTTGACTACGCATTCCAGGTCGACAAGGAGGGCCGCATCAACCGGTCCGCCCTGTTCCAGCTCCGCAGTCTCGACATAGAAGACGACACCTGGCGCACCGCCATGGACGCGCTCACCGACGCGATCCGCGTGATCGGCTCAAAAGAGTACGTCCGGTTCTATAGCCGCAAGAAGCCCGGTGCGCCGTGGCAAGCGGTGACGATCGATCTCGCGGCGGCGTGACCGATGCCGCTCAAGTACAAGCTCTCGCAACACCAGGTGGCGGCGCTTCGCGATGCCAGGGGCAAGCTGCTCTACAAGACCGTGTCGGGCTGGCGCTGCCAGGGCGGTGGCTTGCATGGCAACCACACCGTCGACGGACTGATAGGTCGCGGGTTGCTGCGCAGCTATCCGACGCAGACCGGGACAATGGCGGCGTTTCTCACCAAGCGCGGTGAGGGCGTCACCGATCGAGCCACCGAGGGCCGGCGATGAGCCACGACCTCGATTTTGAGGAAGTGGCCGTAGCCGCCCAGGCGGCCCTTCTCTCTGTGAAGTCCCTCGATCTCAAGCACGGCGAGATTGGCGAGGTCGAGTGTCCGATATGCCGCGCAAGAATGCGCTGCACGGTTGTCGGTGCTCGTCGCCATGTCCGGGCGCAGTGCTCGACCAATCTCTGTCTCGAAATTCTGGAGTGACCAATGGGCAACCCCGACGACGATCATTTCGAAGCCATGGGTCAGCACATGTTCGGCAGTGGCGAGCCCGACCAGGTCGGACCGAGCGCCGACGAGTGGCGGCATTTCTGCCTTGCCATGTTCATGTCGAAAGGCTGGTCGGTCGCGACCACCATGACCGACGACGGCCCGGTCTGGACGATATCGGAGCCGCACCCGGACGGGTCCTTCGACGAATACGAGTTGGGGCCGGCCCACGAGTGGAACCAGCCCCGCTTCATCAAGCTCGTTGGCCTTGTGGTGACCGGCGAAGACCTCCTGACACCGGCGCTCGATCAGCTGAAGACGGAAATCATCAAACGAAGCGAAAGGACCGAACCATGACGGCAGCCATTACGAGGAGCCGACAGTCCGGCAAGCGTTGGGCCGCGCGCAACGACCTGCTCGCGAAGATCCACATCGCAAAGAAACAGCTCGGCCTGGACTACGACACGTACCGCGATCTGCTCGAACGCGTCACCGGGAAGCGGAGCGCGGCCGAACTCAACCGTGGAGAGCTGGTCAAGGTCGTCAACGAAATGAAGGCGCGGGGCTTCGTTGCGGTCAAGGGCTCACGCAAGCCGTCTGACGGCGAGCGGACATACCTGCCCAAGCTGAACGCCCTTTGGCTCAGCGGCTACCATCTCGGCGTCGTTGACGATATTTCCGAGGCCGCGATGCTCGCCTTCGTCAAGCGCCAGACTGGCCTCGACCACACGCGGTTTCTGCGCCGCGCGGCCGACGCCGCCAAGGCAATAGAGGGCCTCAAGGCGTGGCTCGCCCGCGAGGCTCATGTCGAGTGGAAACGCTACGGCAACCCGCGCGAGGCGGTGGCGCGGGCGCAATGGGACATATTGCGCACGGCCGGCCTGGTCCATTCAACCGCACCGTTCGACCTGGTCGAGCCGGTTTCCACCGACGAGGCCTGGCACCGGGTGATCAAATCGCTTGGCGACAAGATCAG
>JAJFHL010000196.1 GCA_021775615.1 Hyphomicrobiales bacterium | reverse complement strand
GGCCCCCATCGTCTAGCGGCCTAGGACGCCGGCCTCTCACGCCGGAAACAGGGGTTCGAACCCCCTTGGGGGCGCCACAAATACTTGACGTAGAATCTCATAATTCATTGAAATAGTTATATAAATTCACATCTCTCAGTGACCGGGGCCATTTCGACTCCCCTTTGTAAGGTCGAACCTGTGAGACAATTTGTGTAACAAATTGTGTAACATTGAACCCAGACATAAGACGGTTGATCACTGCTTGGCTTCAGCCCAATGGTGCGGTGGCAGCCTCATCTGCTCGCGAAACCGGAGGCCAGTTTTTGCATTTTGAGGTCTTTCAGTCCTTCAGTTCATCCGAGATCCTTTGGGTTTCGTTTCCTTACGAAGTCGCATAATCTTGCGCAAATGCACGTGCCCGTATTGGCCAAAGTAATAGAGGCAGTTCCTGTTAAAGATGAGTGCCGATCAAGACGACACGTTGCCGTTCTCTCAGCGCACCGGTCTGGCGCCAATTCCACCTCAGCTCAATCTGGGGGAAGTTTCCGATGAACTGCGTCGATTGCTTTGGTATGCGGTTCATACAGATTTTCAAACCTGCCTGCGCGAGGGCTATAATGGTTACTATATTCACGGACGATGGAGAGAGATTCTGCGTGACGTGTCTGTACGTGTCTTCAAACAGATGCCAGACAAAGTATCTTACAACGGTTATGACAACGAGAAACGGTTGAAGGAAGTTTTCACACGGTCTGATATCGGCGTTCTGTTTGACTTCACCGAATTTCTGCTTCGGCATGCGCAGTCTGGCTCACAGTTCAAGAGCGACGTAACTGCTGCATTTGTTGATTCCCGTGCAGCTTACCGCGTAATCGAGGGAAGAACGATTGTCGCTGTTGGCACTGCGGAACAAGCAGCCACTTTTCAACGCGCCATTGACGATGCTGAGCGATCACTTGCTCGAGGGGTACGCACGCACCTAATTAATGCGGGCGCTGCGCTGCGAAAGGGCGACTGGTCAGGTTGCGTAAGAGAGAGCATCCACGCGGTTGAATCTGTCGCTGTACTTCTCGCTCCAGATGAAAACACTTTGGGCTCGGCTCTGCTGGTTCTAGAACGTAAAGGCTACCTGCACGGCTCGTTGAAGGCAGCTCTTTCGAAGCTCTACGGATATGCGTCCGATGAAGAGGGCGCTCGGCACGCGTTAGTATTTAGTGACAAAGCCAACATCGATGAAGCGGACGCACTTTTCATGCTTGGCGCTTGCGCGTCTTTCGTGTCATTTCTGATTTCGAAGGGCTACTCCGCCGAAATACTGTCGACGGCTGCTCGTCACCCAGTGTGATCAAATGCCGATTGGCTGCATGCGCTTCTCATCTCCAAGTCATGCTGCCCTCCAGATTGTGAATGCAATTGAACCATGCCACATTTTTCGAATTCCGTGGGGAGTTGACCGGACCAAGTCTAGAAATTCGGAAATGGTGCCATTTGAAACGCTGAGCAATCCGGAAAGTTGATTCGCATCGGGTGTCTCGCCCGCCGGTTACACCTCTACATCGAGCCGACTTGGCTCCGGGGTCTGCTGGAAACACCAATTCACCTGAGTTTGTAATCTGATCAGATGTCCCAAATCCGAGGCGAGAAACGCGTCAGATTGGCAACCCGTGTAGGAGCGGCCGCTGACACGTAAGGCTAATTTTGTGCAACAAACTGTGTAACAATGGGGTACATATTTTCCTTAACCTTTTGTTTTTAAACAAACATGTTCTTGTAAAGATACCCCTTGGGGGCGCCACTTCTCGTATTTCGTGCCACTTCACTGCGCTCACGTCTCCGACGGGGCGTGTCGTTGTGCCGGCGTCCGCAAGCGGCGAATTGACGGGCGTGGGGATGCGTCGCGAAAGTTGCGGTGACGGCTTGCTCCATCCGACACGCCACGCGGATTTGCGTATCGATTTGCCTCAGATATCATTTGTAGGCAAACTTTTAACTCCCAGAAACCCCTATTTTCCGCCGAATATCGGGCTCGTTTGGGAGTCTGTTAAGGTTTTTTGTATACTCTAAACTGGTTATTCAGGAGCTGTTCGGGTTCGCCCAGAAAGAACACGGCGGTGCAGGGGCGGGGAGAATGCGTCATTCAAACCTCAAGAAGCTATCACCCTCATTCGCGTACGTGATCGTCTGCTCCATGATGGCCGGCTGTTGGTGACCGGCAGTGTGCTCGGACTTGATAAGATGTTTTTTGTGCTGGTTGAAGCAGGCGCCTAGACGATGCAACTGAACCGCATTTTGAAGCTTGCCGGAGCGCCCGGAGGGGCATTGTCCGAAGAAGACCTGTGCCCGGATGAACACGTGCCCCTCAGCCAGCGTTTCGGAGCCTGGTGGCATGGCGAATATGTCCCCAAGACCGTCGGTTCGCGCGTTACACCGGGCAGCGATGCGGACGCAACGACCGCTTCAGCGCCATCCGACTCGCCACGCATCAGGTTTGTCCAGGAGCTGTGGGGCGACGGGTTTCTCGAGCCGGGCGGCTCAGCCGCGGTGCGAAGGCTGTTCGCGGAAGTCAAACCTAACTCGAAACAATCTGTCCTGGATATAACCGCGGGGCTTGGCGGCACGGCTCTGGCGCTGGCGCAGGACCTGAACCTTTGGATGGATGCGGCGGAACCGAATCTGGATTTCGCCGCGGAGGCGCGCCGGCTCGCAAGGAGTTGCGATCTGGACTCGCAGGTTCCCGTGGCGCGGTTGAACACGACCTCGATCAACCTTCCCGACAAAAAGTACCATCTGATCTACTCACGTGAACGGCTCTTTGCGATTGCCGAGAAGACAAATATCCTGAGCGCCGCCGCAAAGGCGCTGCGCAAGGATGGGCGGCTGGTCATCACCGATTACATTTCGACACGGGAAGGCGGCCTGGACCCGGAGGCGCTGCGCGCCTGGAGCCGCAGCAATCAATCCGTGCCGGAGCCATGGACAATAGCCCGTTATTCTCGGGTCCTGGAACAGTACGGTCTGAAGATCGTGGCGCGCAGGAATATGACCAAAGAGCATCAGGAGGATGTTCATGCCGGCTGGAAACGGCTGCTTAAAACGCTGCGAGGCAATGGATCCCTGCGCGAGCACGGCGACGAAATGCTGGCCGAAGGCGACATGTGGTATGAGCGAACCTGCGCTTTCGATGCGGGCGATCTCGCCCTATGGCGCATCATCGCGCGCGCTGTTGACTAGACCTTTTCACCTTCATATTGAACCGTTTGATGGCGCCAAATCGGTTCGCTCGGCAAGCACCGCGACGCTGCCGACGAGCAATCCCGTACGATCGTGGACCGCTCCAAGGTCTGAACTCCCCATCATGAAGTGACGTCTTTTGCGGTCAGCTCATTTCTTCCTGCAAAGCGCGGATGCGTTCTGCGAGGGATCGTACGCGTCTGGATCGGGTGCGGGTCCTGGCGGATTTCTTCGCCGGCTCGAGGGCCGGCGGCTCGGTCGGTCCCAGAGCCGGCGGCTTGGCCGGTTCCCCGGCTGCGGAGGGCAGAGCCGGTGCGGGCTTGGTTTCGGGAAGGCGCACCACCTGCGGCTCGGTGTCCGGTTCCAGGTCGGGCTCGAGGCTGGACTCAGGTTCCGACTCCGGCCCGGACTTCGGAAGTGATTTCAGCTCCGCGACCGGCAATTGCACCGGTGCGGGCTTTTGCTCCGGCTGCGGACCTACAACCATTGGAAGGGCCGGCTCCGGTTTCGGCTCGCGAGGCGCCGGATCGGGAACAATCGCCACTGGCGGCAATGCATAGGGCTCCTGTTTCTTCGCCGCCGACTTGCCGCCGGGCAGGGCGGCAAGCACCGATTTCACAATGCTCTCGCGATTGAGCGTCTTCGAGATCCGTTCGACCTCGGAGATGATCGTGTCCATGCGCGATTTGAGTTCGGCGTAGGGATTGTCCCGGTTCTGCCAGGCCACATCGAGTTCGCCGACATCGCCGCGCAACGCCGCGGCGCGGGCGATGGCATCCTTCAGGTCGGCGTCGAGTTTTCCGCGCTCGGCCTCGAGTGCAGAAATCTGTCCCTGGTACTCTTTCGCCTCCTGGGCCGAGATGGTTTTGGAGCTGGCAATTTCGCCACGCTGTTTTTCGACCTTTTCCTGCTGCTCGAAGATGTTCTGGCGCTGGGTTTCCATCTCGCGGGCGAGCTTGGCGAGGTCACCGACCTGTTCGGTCAGGGTCTCGCGCGTCGAGTCCAGGCCGGGCAGCAGGATTTTACCGGCGTCTTCCTGGCGGCTCGCCTCGCGCAGCGCCTCGATCTCCGCTTCCTTCAGTCCGGCGGCTTCGACGGTCTGCTTGATCATCGTTTCCTGTTCGCGGACCTTGTCTTCCAGCCGGCGAATGGTCTCGCGCAGTTGCTGAACCGTTGAGGTGCGCGATGCCAGTTCGGTTTCGATCGGCGACATGGAGGCCCGCATCTGCTCGATCTCGGTATCGCGCTTGGCGATTTCCGCGTCCCTGTCCTCCAGATCCACCTGGAGCTGTTCGGTCAGCTTGACATTCTCGGAGTGCTCGACCGCCTGCCGGGACAGCTTGCCCTTGATGTCCTGAAGCCGGAGTTCGAGTTTTCGGGTGGACAGCGCGTGTTCTGCGCGCAGCTGGTCACGGTCGGCCTGAACCTCGATGACCGAATCGGGAGCGGCAAACTGCAGCCGCTTGCCGGTTACTTTGACGGCGCGGCGCCAGACCCAGGGAACGATGAGGATGGCGACCAGGCTGGCCGAAAAAAACCCCAGCCCAACAAGCATAAGGGTTGATATCATTTGAACACTCTCGTGCCTATTCTTCGCCCACCAGCAAACCCACCGCAATGTTAATGCACGATGTTGCCTATCCGCAAACGCCGGATGCACGAACGTCGAAGCTGGTTAACGGGTTTAGGTAAAGCACGGTGCCGGCCGGCGCAACCGCTTCATCATTCGGTCACGAAATCACCACAAATGAAACGGGCGGCTCCCTGGTCGAGGGGCCGCCCGTTCCGATGCCGCATGACTGGCGCGCCTAGATCACGATCGACTTAGGTGGACCCACCCAAGTCGATAAAACGTGATCGCTTGCAATGTTTTAGAGCGGGATCGGACGGAAAACCGGTAACCATTTTTCCTGATCCCGCCTAGATCACGATCGACTTAGGTGGACCCACCCAAGTCGATAAAACGTGATCGATCTCCATAAGTTAGAGCGGGATGGATCGGACGCAAAACCGGTATCCACTTTTCCTGATCCCGCTCTGGGGTGCGGCAGATCTTAAAATGGGTTCCAGGTCGGCTCGCGGGTGTATTTGAGATAGCCCACATTGGCGCCGAGACGGGCGCCGACGCCGGTGCGGATCGGTGCCAGCCGCAGATGATCGTCCTGCTGGAAGTTCACTCCGAAACCGCCGATGAAATAGGCCGAGCCCTCGACCCCGAAAAACCGGCTGAACAGCTGCTTCGGGCTGCCCATGTTGTAGACCAGCGTCAGGGTGCGTGACCCGTTACCGCCGAAATCGAAGCCGACGGAGGGACCCTGCCAGAAGACTTTGTATTTGCCGCCGGACTTGGGATAGAGCGTGCCTTCGCCGTAGCGCAGACCGCCGACAAAGGCGCCGGCCCCTTCCTCGCCGATGATATAAGCGTTGGGGCGTCCCGACTTCTGGAAGACGTACTCCACGGTTTGTGCGAAGCCGCCGGTGGTGATGCCGAAGAAACCATGACCCGCGTCGACGATTTCCTGCATGCTGTAAGTGTCGGCGTCGCTGCCGGTGTCATTGCCGTTGTCGTAGCCGCCAGCCGCCTCGATGACGCTGGAGTCCGGACCGCTGCCGGGCCGATCGGCGAAGCTCGTGGGCAGTCCGACTGCAAAGAACAAAAGCAAAGACAAGATGCAGAGACGATAGAGATGTGTCGTCATCTTTAGAAGTTCCTACTCGTTGATACTCAACTCACTCAAGCGCGGTGTTCCTGTCCCTGCGGCCGTGTCCGGCGATTGACGACGCAATCCTGTCTTGTCTTTTTTTGCGGTACCAGTTGCTGCATTACCGGCTTCTTTACCGATTGGCGGCAGACTGGCGATCCCACTTCTTTGTTGAGCAACGGCGGCAACGGCATGACGGTGAGTACCTGGTGCAGGCGTTTGATTTCCCCACGCAGGCTGTCGCGCGCAGCCGTGGCGCTGTCACTTGTTCTGGCATTCTGCGCGGTGCACCCTTCCAAAGCCTTAACCGAAGAGCGTTTTTGGACCGACAGTGCCACGGGCCTGGCCATCGGCGGTTTCGACCCGGTGAGCTTCTTCACCGAAGCAGTGCCCGAACACGGCTTGCCCGACTATGAGTGGGTGTGGCAGGGCGCCGCCTGGCGGTTTTCAAGCGAGGGCAATCTGGCCGCGTTCAAGCGCGATCCGGAAATCTATGCGCCTCAGTTCGGTGGTCTCGGCGCCGTGTCACTGGCGCGCGGCTATCACGCCGCGGGCAATCCGCGCGTCTGGCTCGTGTCCAGGGGTAAGCTCTATCTGTTCTTCTCGGCGCAGAACCGGAGCGAATGGATTGAAGTGGCCGAAACGTTGAACGAGCAGGCGGTCGCTGAGTGGGAGCGGATAACGCGCTGAGAGTGCCTCTGGCCGGCCTATTGATTCGCCCGCATGCACAAATTCGGAGGACCGGCTCTCAGGTCCCCGTACCCGGCGGAACAAAAAACAGAGTCGGTTCAGGCGTTTAACGCGGGCCCGTTTGGGCCTCTTGGAATTGGGCTCCACACATAGTATCAGCTCAACTTCCGCAGCGCCTTCCCGGACGGAGCATCGCGATGACAACCGACGATTCCTCTTCTCATCTTGAATTTGCCGCGCTGATGTGCAGCCGCCTGTGTCATGACGTGATCGGACCGGTGGGTGCAATCATCAATGGCCTTGAGGTCCTCGATGATGACGATGACGAAGAAATGCGGAAGGTGGCCTTCGATCTGATTCGCAAGAGTGCGAATCAGGCGTCGGCGAAACTGCAGCTCTGCCGTCTGGCGTTTGGCGCAGCAGGAAGTGCAAGTGCCGATCTCGACCTCGGCGACGCGGAACAGGTGGTGCGGTCGTTCATCGCCGACAGTAAAGTTGTGCTTGATTGGTCCGCGCCGCATGAGACGCGGCCAAAGAACCAGGTCAAGCTTCTCTTGAACCTTGTGCTGATCGCGCTGGGAGGAATTCCGCGCGGCGGAACCCTGACCGTGGTGCTGTCCGGCAATGCCATGAACGTCCGGGCAGAAGGTGAGGGAGCAAAGGTTTCCCAGGAAGTTTCGTCCATGATCGCCGGCGAAGTTCCCGAGGACGGACTGGATGCGCGCTCCATCCAACTGCAGTATTCGCTGGACCTGGCGAACAGCCTGGGACTGGCTCTGGCGGCGGTTCCGCACGAGGGTGCATTGGAAGTAACGGCCACCCCGCGGGCGGTGGCTGCAGCCTGACGCACCAAACTTTCAACACAATTCAAGTAATTTTAACCCTTTCTCCCCAAAGTCGGATCATCGGCTGAGTCCACTGTTCGTGGGCTCATATTTCAAGCCCTCGTGGGGGCGGCTTTGGGTGAGTTGCTATGGATGATCTGCTTACAGAATTTCTGACGGAAACCAACGAAAGTCTTGATGTTGTCGACTGCGAACTCGTGAAGTTCGAACAGGAGCCGAACAACGCTAAGATTCTCGACAATATTTTCCGTCTCGTTCACACGATCAAGGGAACGTGTGGATTCCTCGGACTGCCGCGCCTGGAAGCTTTGGCGCATGCGGCCGAAACCCTTATGGGCAAGTTTCGCGACGGCGTCTCGGTAACGCCGAACGCGGTGTCGCTGATTCTCGAATCACTCGACCGGATCAAGGAGATCCTTGCCGTACTCGAGCAGATGGAAGCCGAGCCGGACGGTTCAGATAACGATCTGATCGAACAACTGGACTTGCTGTCCGCAGGTGGCGGTACGGCGGAACAAGAAACCGCCGAAGACGCGCCCACCCAAGATGCGCCCACCCAAGATGCGCCCGTCGAAGATGCGCCCACCCAAGAAGCACCAACCCAAGACGCGCCCGCCAATGCGGCGCCTGACGACGGCGACTCGCTTAAAATTGTCGAACGAGAACTGAAACCCGGTGAAGTTTCGCTGGATGACCTGGAGCGTGCGTTCCAGGAGGCGGAAGGTCCTGAACTGGCAACTCCCGGCGAACCCGAAGCGACGGCGCCCGAGGAGGCCAAGGCCGAGCCGGAACCGGAACAGAAACCGGCGGCTCAGGAACCTGAATCAAAGCAGCCGCCAGCGGCGGACGCCGGCGCCGAAAAGCGCGAAGGCTCTGTGACCAGTCAATCGATACGGGTCAACGTCGATACGCTCGAAACGTTGATGACCACGGTCAGTGAGCTGGTTCTGACACGCAATCAGCTTCTGGAAATGGTCCGCCGGATCGAAGACAGCGAATTCAAGGTGCCGCTGCAACGCCTTTCAAGCGTAACCGCCGAGTTGCAGGAAGGCGTGATGAAGACACGCATGCAGCCGGTTGGCAATGCCTGGCAGAAGCTGCCGCGGATCGTGCGCGACCTTGCCAACGAACTGGACAAGAAAATCGATCTGGAAATGATCGGCGCGGAAACCGAGCTTGACCGCCAGGTGCTGGAGCTGATCAAGGATCCGCTGACGCACATGGTGCGGAACTCGGCCGACCACGGTCTTGAGACGACGCAAGGCAGGATCGATGCCGGCAAGCCCCAGACCGGCAAGATCACCTTGTCGGCGTATCATGAGGGCGGTCATATCATCATCGAGATTGTCGATGACGGACGCGGCCTCAATGCGGAAAAAATCAAGGAAAAAGCTCTCGAAAACGGCATCGTAACCCAGCCTGAACTGGACAAGATGACCGATGCACAGATCCAGAAGTTCATCTTCAAAGCCGGGTTCTCCACGGCCAAGGAAGTCACCTCCGTCTCCGGACGCGGTGTCGGCATGGATGTGGTGCGCACCAATATCGAATTGATCGGCGGTTCCGTCGACGTGACGTCGGTTGAAGGGCAGGGATCGACATTCCTGATCAAGATTCCGTTGACCCTGGCGATTATCTCCGCACTCATCGTCGAGGCGGCCGGACAGAAGTTTGCCGTACCGCAATTGTCGGTCGTCGAGCTGGTCCGTGCGCAGGCGGAGTCGGATCATCGTATCGAGGTGATCAACGACACGCCGGTGCTGCGCTTGAGAAACAAGCTTCTGCCGCTCACCCATATGAGCAAGATGCTGGATCTCGACGACGTGTCGGTGAAAGGCGATGCATCAGACGTTGCGCCGCATGAGGTGGACGCCGGCGGCGAGCAGGAAGTTGGCGATGACGGCGAAGCCGCCTCTGATCAAACCGCGCCGAAGGCGCCCGGAGTGCCGTCACCAAGGGCCGAAATCGAGGATGGGGCCGGCTTTATCGTGGTGATCCAGGTTGGAACCCAGCACTACGGCATTGTCGTTGACAGCGTCTTCGATACCGAAGAGATCGTCGTCAAGCCGATGTCGAGCATGTTGCGCGAGATCGACATGTTCTCGGGCAATACGATCCTTGGCGACGGCAGTGTCATCATGATCGTCGATCCGAACGGGATCGCCCAGGCGGTCCATGGCAATCTCACGCTGGACAGCCTGCAGAACGAATCGGACGACGACGCCGCGCTTGACGTGACCGATAGCGTCACGTCGCTGCTGGTGTTCCGCGCGGGAAGCACTGAGCCCAAGGCGGTGCCGCTGTCTCTGGTCACGCGGCTTGAAGAAATTGACGTTGCAACAATTGAACCGTCGAACGGACGCGATCTTGTGCAGTATCGCGGCAAGCTGATGCCATTGGTTTACGTCAATGATGAACTGCGGCACCAGGAAGAGGGCATGCAGCCGATCCTGGTGTTCACCGACGAGGACCGGGTCATGGGCCTGGTCGTCGACGAAATCGTCGACATCGTCGAGGAGCAGCTCAGAATTGAGGTTTCCACGGAGTTGCCCGGTGTTATCGGCTCTGCGGTGGTCAAGGAACAGGCAACGGAAATTCTCGATGTCGGGCACTATCTGCCGAAGGCGTTCGAGGACTGGTTCCGCCGGCCTGAAAGCGTCGACATGGGCTACGCCAAGCGGATACTGCTGGTCGATGACAGTTCCTTCTTCCGCAATATGCTCTCGCCGGTGATGTCGGCCGGCGGCTATTCGGTGACGGCCGTCGACAGTGCCGCGGAAGCAATCAGGTTGTGCAATGACGGCGCCAGCTTCGACATCATCGTCAGTGATATCGAAATGCCGGACATGGACGGGTTCGGGCTTGCCGATGCGCTTGCCAGCGATAGCAACTGGTCGGACGTTCCGATCGTCGCCCTGTCGTCTCACACTTCACCCGCCGTGATCGAAAAAGCACGCTCGTCGAGCTTTGTTGACTATGTCGGCAAGTTCGACCGCGAAGGGCTGATGCACGTGATCAAGGATACTGTGGACGCGATTGGAGAAGCGGCATGAGTCAGGACACATCAATTACAGACAGCCTTGACGAGTCGATCGTTGAATTCGTCACGGTGAGAATCGCCAACCAGCTGTTCGGGCTGCCGATCCACGATGTCGAGGATGTGTTCGTCCCGCAAAACATCACCAGCGTGCCGATGTCGTCACACGAAGTGGCCGGCGTTCTCAATCTGCGCGGCCGGATCGTGACGGCAATCAACATGCGCGAACGACTGCAGCTGGAGCCGCGGGCGAAGGGCGAAGGCAGCATGGCGGTCGGCATTGAATATAGTGGGGAGTCCTATGGGCTCGTCATCGATACTGTTGGGGAGGTGCTGCGTCTCAAAGAAGACGGCAAGGAGCCCAACCCTTCGAATCTGAAGCCTAATTGGACCTCGGTCTCGGCGGGCGTATATCAGCTGGACGGAGAATTGATGGTCGTACTCGACGTGGCCCGTGTGTTGCAGATCGGCGACAAGCATGAACAGCTTGCCGGTCAGCCAATGGGCATAGCGGTATGATCTCGTTGTGTGTTTGCGATTGTGCGAGGTGGTAGCATGAAAGAATGTCTGGTTGTCGATGACAGTGCGGTCATCCGCAAAGTTGCGTGCAGAATCCTTGAGGAAATGGAGTTCGAAACCGCTGAAGCGGTGGACGGCAAGGAGGCGCTCGACTTCTGCAAGGAGCATATGCCCGATGCCATCCTTCTCGACTGGAACATGCCGGTAATGGACGGACTGGAGTTTCTTACCGCGCTGCGCAGTGAGCAGGGCGGCCAGGATCCGGTCGTGGTTTTCTGCACCACCGAGAACGATATCAATCACATCACCACTGCTCTTGGCGCGGGGGCAAATGAATACATCATGAAGCCCTTCGATCGGGAAATCATCGAAGCGAAGTTTCAGCAGGTCGGCCTCCTCTAGGAGGCTTTTCATCTTATTTTGAGTATTACCGGAGTGTCAGTTGTATGAGCATCAGCGCCGTGGCGTCTGAGCCGAGTGTCGATCAATCCGCAGCTGACGAGATCCGCGTCATGGTGGTGGACGATTCCGTGGTTGTCCGCGGTCTGGTCTCCCGCTGGCTGAAGGAAATGCCCGGTATCAATGTCGTGTCGTCGCAGCGCAATGGCGCACTGGCAGTGGCAGATGTTCCCAAGAGCCTGCCGGATGTCGTGGTGCTCGATATCGAGATGCCCGAGATGGATGGTCTGACGGCTCTGCCGAAGATGCTGGCCGCCAAGCCGGATCTCAAGATCATCATGGCGTCGACGCTTACGCGCCGAAATGCGGAGACCAGCCTGCGTGCGCTGTCCCTGGGTGCGTCGGACTACGTGCCGAAACCCGAATCCAACAGGGGCGTGACCACTTCGGATGAGTTCCGCCGGGAACTGACCGAGAAAGTCCTCGCCATCGGTTCGACCGTAAAGCCCGAGGCCCGCAGCGGCGCGGCGCGCAATGCAGCGCCCGCCAGTCGCGAACCGGGGAAGGTCCGGACCGCCGAGCCAGCACCGGCGGAAGCGCCAAGTCAGATCTCGTTACGCTCATTCAGTTCGGTGACGCCGCGGGTGGTCGTGATTGGCAGCTCGACCGGCGGACCGCAGGCCCTGTTTGAAGTCACCAAGGCGATCGCGCCGGCCATCGGCAAACTGCCGGTCGTCATTACGCAACACATGCCGCCGACCTTTACGGCGATCCTCGCAGAACACATCGCCAAGGCTTCCGGTGCGATGTGCAAGGAAGCCGAACATGACGAGCTGCTGCTGCCCGGACACATTTACGTGGCCCCCGGGGGCAAGCACCTGACCATGGCGAAAGGCTCTGCGGGCCTGTGCGCAAGGCTCGACGACCGCCCGCCGATCAATTTCTGCAAACCGGCCGTGGACCCGTTGTTTGAATCAGCGGCCGCGCTGTTCAAGGGCGCCACGTTGGGCATCATCCTGACCGGCATGGGCGCCGATGGCCGCGAAGGCGCACGCGTCATTGCGGATGCCGGCGGTAACATCATCGCGCAGGACAAAGATACCAGTGTTGTCTGGGGCATGCCGGGCGCGGCGGCCGAAGCCGGTGTGTGTGCGGCTGTGCTGCCGCTCGCCCAGATCGGCCCGCGAACCGTTCGAGCCATCAGTGGAGTAGCATAATGAACCCTGGTGACTACGAATTCATCGGCCAGCTTTTGAAGCAACGCTCCGGCCTGGTCCTGGCGCCGGGCAAGGACTACCTCCTGGAAAGCCGGCTTATGCCGATTGTGCGCGAGCGCGGTCTCAACTCGCTTGATGAGTTGGTGGCAGAACTGAGGCGTCCGACGAGCGAATCGCTGCAGACCGAAGTGACGGAGGCAATGACGACCAATGAGTCGTTCTTCTTCCGGGACAACACGCCGTTCGACCTGTTCCGTGAGGACATGTTGCCGGCGCTGCTTGAGGCCCGTGCGACGCGACGCCGGCTGCGCATCTGGTGCGCGGCCTGCTCGACCGGCCAGGAGCCTTATTCGCTCTCGATCATTCTCAAGGAAATGGCCGACAAGCTGGTTGGCTGGCGGATTGAAATCGTTGCCACCGACCTGAGCAGCGAGGTCCTCGAAAAGGCCAAGGCCGGTATGTACAGTCAGTTCGAAGTGCAGCGCGGCATGCCGATCCAGTTGCTGGTCAAGTACTTCACCCAGGTCGGCGACCTGTGGAACATCGACGCCGGTATCCGGGCCATGGTGGATTACCGCAAGCTCAACCTGCTTGAGGGCTTTTCGCAGCTTGGGACCTTCGACATCATATTCTGCCGCAACGTGCTGATCTATTTCGACCAGCCGACCAAGGCAACGGTGCTGGGCGGTGTCGCTTCGGTGATGGCTCCGGATGGCTACCTGCTGCTGGGTGCGGCCGAGACGGTGCTCGGCATCACGGACGCGTTCAAGCCTGTCCCCAACAAGAGGGGGCTTTACGCACCTACGACGCAGGTTTCCGAGACGCTTCGCGATAGTGCATTCGGGTCGGCAATCCCTAAACTTCAGGCTGTATAAAACGCGGTCTGCACGGCCCGCAGCGGCTCCAAAAATCCAATTTTTTCAATGAGATAGAGTGTTCGCTTTGGCGGTAACGGCTTGTTAGTTACTTGCAGCGTTTTATTGGTTAATTCGATTCGCGCTAATGCGATCGTTGTTCGAGGAGACTTTCGCAAATGAAAAGCTTGTATTCCAAACTTGGAATCGCGGGCCAGATCTTTTCAGGGTTTGGTGCGGTAATTTTGGTTTCCGCCATAGCGGGGACGATCGCCGTTGTATCGATGTTCGGTTTCGCATCGTCGTTTCACAAGTTCGACGATATGGCGAGCGATGCGCTTCTCGCCTCGGAAATCAATGCGGACATGGCGAAAACGCTTCTCAACACACGCAAGTACCTGGTGTCGCGTTCCGAACAGGACCTGGCGCTGGCGAACCGGTTTCTTGGGGAGGTCAAGGAGGGCGTCACCCTGGCCATTGACGAGATCAAGAAGCCGTACCGGGCGGAGCGGGTCGCGAAGATCAGCAAGGATATTGTCATATACGAGACCGGCCTGCAGCGTGTGATCGAGCTGTATGCAGAACGTGACCGGCTGGTCAAAACGCAGCTTGATGCGATCGGCCCTCAAGTTCGCAAGGGGCTAACGACAATCGCTCAGACCGCGGCCGAGGACGGTGATTTGCAATCGGCCTATGATGCATCGCTTGTCCAGGAGAGCCTGATGCTGGGCCGCCTGTATGTCGGCAAGTTCCTGTTGACCAACAGCGAGGCTGACCTTGCCCGCATCGAAAAGGAATTGTCGGCGGCGGAAGCGGCGACCGAGAGGCTGCAACGCAGCATCGAAAACCCGCAGCGCCGCAAAATCCTGGCGAACGTCATTC
>JAJFHL010000195.1 GCA_021775615.1 Hyphomicrobiales bacterium | reverse complement strand
CCGTCCTGATCGACGGCCGCGATGCCGGCACCGGTGTTGTCCAGCGTCGCCTGCAGCAGCATCGTCTTTTCGAGCAGCACGCGGCGGCTGTCGGCCAGACTTATGGAGTAGCGAATCGCGCGATCAAGAATCGCCGATGTCAGATCGGCCTTCTGCAGGAAATCATATGCTCCCGCCTGCATGGCCGCGATGTCGGTCTGACGGTCGCCCATGCCGGTGAGAAATACGATGGGCACGGTGAGCCCAAGCCATTTGGTCTCCTGAACGAAGTCCAAGCCGGTGCGCCCGCCAATGCGGAAGTCAACCAGGCAGATGTCGAAAGTGCGGGAGGTCAGTTTTTCTATGCCGTCTTCAAATGAGCACGCCCAGGTGATCTCGTGCGTCGCGTCTCTGATCTCATCGATCAGGTCCGCGGCGAGGAGATAATCGTCTTCGTCATCTTCGACGAGGAGGATACGTACCGCTTGGTGTGTCATGGCACCTGAGAGCCCTTCTAGGCCGCGAAGTCCGATGGCAGGGCGACGATCTCAAACCAGTACTGACCCAGAACCTTTACGACTTCGACCAGTGCGTCGAAGGTCACTGGTTTGGTGATGAACGAGCTGACGCCCAGATCGTAGGTCCGCAGAATGTCCTCTTCGGCCTTTGATGTCGTCAGCACGACCACGGGAATGCGCTGGAGAGCGGGGTCGGACTTGATGATCTTGAGGGCCTCCCGGCCATCCATGCGCGGCATGTTGAGATCGAGAAGAATCACACCGACCGGGTTGCGGCGGTCGTCGTCTGCATAGGCGCCCTCCCCGCGCAGATACTCGATGAGCTGTTCGCCGTCCTCGACAAAGGCCAGATTGTTCTTCAGGCGATTCTCCTCGAACGCCTCCTCGATCATCATGCGGTCGTCGGGATCGTCGTCGGCGACGACAATCGTGATCGGCCGCCCGTTCTTATCAAACATTTTCCCTCTCCTTGGATATTGGCTGGCCCGCCGGAACGACGATGCTGACCGTTGTTCCCGCCCCCGGTTCGCTTGATGCGGAAATTGTGCCGCCATGGCGGTCCATAATCTTGCGACAGGTCGCCAGACCAATTCCGGTGCCCTCATATTCGCTGCGACCGTGCAGGCGATGGAAGATCTTGAAGATCTGATCGGCATATTTGTTGTCAAAGCCGATGCCGTTGTCGCAGACGTGAATCTCGATCATTGGTCCGCGCTGCTCAGCCTCGCCGGATACCGGCGCGGGCTTGGCGGTGATCTCAATCTCAGGCGCAACATCAGGCTTGCGGAACTTCAACGCGTTGGAGATCAGGTTCTGGAACACCTGACGCATTTGCGTCGCATCACCGGTAACCACCGGCAGCCCGGAATGGCGAACCGTCGCGCCGCTGGTCTCGATGGCGATTTCCAGGTCGCTCACGGCAGCACCTACGATCGCCTCCAGATCGACCGGACCGAGCGGCTTGGCTTTCGTCGTGATGCGCGAATAGTCGAGCAGATCCCCGATCAGGGTACGCATGCGCGCCGAAGCGCCCTGCATGCGCTCCACATAGACAAGACCGTCACCATCGAGCACGTCGGCATATTTCTTTTTCAGACGATCGCTGAACGCCTCGATCTTGCGCAGCGGTTCCTGAAGATCGTGCGACGCCACGTAGGCAAATTCCTGCAGCTCCCGATTGGAGAACTCCAGTTTGTCCGCGTAATCCTTCAGTGTCTGGGCATGCTGTTCGAGATCGGTAATCTCGTGAAACGTTATGAGAAGGTCGCCGTTGTCCAGGAGGTTGTTCTGAACATCAAAGCTCCGCCCGTCATCGAGGCGCATGGAGCGGTCTTCGAACCCGGATTCCCTGGCCCTGGAATGAGCCTTGGCGATCTTGCGCCCGGCATCTGTCCAGGCTCCCGAGCGTTCAATGCATTCAGCGATCTCTTGGACCGTTGTGCCCTCTACAACCAGGCGGTCGGGCAACTGAAAGAGCTCCTGAAACCGCCGGTTACAAACCATCAACCGGTCTTTCGTATCAAATGTCGCCAGCCCCTGGATCATCGAGTTCAGTGTGGCATCGAAGTAAGCGTTCTGCTTGAAGAGCAACCGGTTCGTGGATTCCAGGCTCTCGGCTCCATCGCGCAGCGCCTGAGCCTGCTCTTCGGCCAGCGTGATGTCGTGGAACGTCATCACAATACCATCGTCGGCCATGCGAACGCCCTTCACCTCCAGCATCCGGCCATCGTCCAGCCGGCGCTTGTAGGTCAGTTCGCCCTGCTCGCGGACCTTGGTCCATTTTCTGCTTACGTCCTCTGCCTTGCCCGACATGATGCCGACATTGTGCTTGTGTTCCGAGATGGCGGCGCCGGGCAGGCCTTCGACCAGTTGGTCGTCGGTGAAAGAGAACATCTCCTGAAAATGCCGGTTCCACAGCACCAGGCGGTTTTCGGCGTCGTACATCACCAGGCCATCCGTCATCGCGTTGATGGTGATGTCCATCTGGTTGTTCTTGTCGGCGAGCGCGCCGCTGAGCGCCTGCAGCTCGGCTTCGCGGCGCTTCAGTGCGGAGATATCGGTATGCATCCAGACGGTGGAGCCGTCATCGGTCTTCTGCTCGTCGATCAGAAATGCGGTTCCATCGGCACGAGTGTGTTCGAAGTTGCGGCGCCGGGATCTGTGCGCCCTGATACGCCGCTGATAGAGCTGTTCCGGCGTGACGCCGTCAGGGCGGTCGTCAGTGCGCTCCGACCAGAGCTTTACAAGGTCGACAAAGTCGGCGCCGGGAACCAGTTCCTCGGCGATTTCCGGATAGAGCTTCTTGTAGCTCCGGTTGCTGACGACCAATGTGTCTTTTTCGTCGAACAGCATAAAGCCCTGCGGGATCGCTTCGATGGCCTGATGCAGCAGCCGCTCCGCCTTTTCGGCACGGCGGCGCTCGAGAACTTCCGCCGTGACATCGGTGCCGGTGCCGCGGTATCCGATGAACTCACCGTCGTCCCCGTAGTTCGGCTTGCCGTTGACTTTCCAATAGCGCATCGAGCCGTCGGCAGCGACGGTACGGGTCCCCAGGCCGCGGGCCGGTTGCCGCGCCTTCAGCGCCTCATAGAACGCGGCCCATCTGCCAGTGGTCGTGTCGGCGCCCAATTCGGCCGGGCTCTTGCCCAGATACTTGCTTGGATGCAGTCCGGTGATTTCGCGCCAGCGGTCTGAAAGATGTGTGAAACGGAACTCCGCGTCCATTTCCCAGAACCAGTCGAACGCCATTGTCGCGACGTCGTTGTACTGCCGTTCGCTTTCACGCCGTGCCCGGCGATCGGCGTCATGTTCAAGCTCGGCGGAAATTCGCAATGCGGAAAGATGACCGATGCCATTCGCCTCAAGCGCGGCGCCGTCATCGGCAATCCAAAACACGAGCCCCACGATATCCTTGCCACAGGTCACCAGCTCGCAGAGCAGCCATACCGGGCCGGAGAGATTAAGATGGTGGGCCCCGGGCAGATCTTCCACCGGCAGCTCACGCTGAAATTGAGCGTCGCCGGATCCGACGATGTCGCGCAGCAATCCAGGTGCGATGTTCCAGGAGAACGGTTCCAAACAGGCGCCAGCGCACCAGCCATGCTCGACCAGGAGATCGGTGCCGTGGTCGTGGAAGCGCGCGATGCCGGCAAGATGCGGCATGTATGCAGCCACAACCGCGTCAACGGCCGCCCGATAAAGCGCCTCCCCCGGCTCGCGGACGTGCAAAAGCCGTGTGAGCGCTTTCTCGCGCTCGTGCATAGATGCTATTGTTGATACCGTCGGCGTCTGACCTTCCGCGCCGCGGCCATTGCTGGCCTCATCGGGCGGTGACAGCGCGTCGCGCGCACCAACAGCGTGGTTTTCTTCCACACCGACCCCCGTCTATAATCCCGCGTTTTGGGCGTCACATCCTTGGACGATGCCCCAAAACAAACCAGACCGTACACTTAAGCGCTGAATGAAGGGTTAAATGGCGTGCCAAGAAGATGGTTGATCATTGTCGGCCGGGTGGTTTGCAAAAAGCCGGAAAACTCCCCACATCGAAGCCATGTCTCGCGCTGAGAATCCACCACACAGCGAAGGGAAACCATGCAGTCTTTGCCCAGTCTTTTCATATCTCACGGCGCCCCAAATCTGGTGATCGACAACATCCCGGCGACGGGGTTCCTGAGCGCTTACGGTCAGGACCTCCGCACCCCGCGGGCCATTGTCGTGGCGTCGGCCCACTTCGAGGCTCCGGCGGCACGCGTTTCAGCGGATGTTTCGCCGGAAATGATCTATGATTTCGGTGGCTTCGAGCCGGAACTTTATGAAATGACTTACCCGGCGCCAGGCAGCCCGGACCTCGCCGGCGAGATCGTCGCGCTGCTCGGCGACCAGGGCATAGATGCCGGCCTTGCCCACAACAGGGGGTACGATCACGGCACCTGGGTGCCCCTGATGTTGATGTTTCCAGAGGCCGAAATTCCCGTGGTCCAGATTTCGGTGTCGCCGAATCTCGGGGCGGAACATCATTACCGGATGGGACAGGCGCTGCGGCCGCTCGGCGAAGACGACGTGCTGGTCGTCGGTTCAGGCTCGCTGACACACAATCTCCACGCCTTTTTCCGCGGCGGGTTCGAGAAGGACGCGGCGCCACCGGACTGGGTTGAGGAATTTGCCGCCTGGATGCACGAAAAGGTGTCCACCGGTGACATCGGCGCACTGATCGACTACCGCAGACTTGCGCCGTTCGCGGCGGAGAACCATCCCAGCGAGGAACACCTTCTTCCGTTCTTCGTTGCCGCCGGAGCGGCGGCATCGGGCGGAGGCACAGGCGAGCGCGTGCATGCGAGCACGTCTTTCGGCGTGCTGGCAATGGATGCCTACGCGTTTCATTAGGGTCCGTACTCATTGCCGTGATGCAGCCTGCGTGTTGCAGGCACCACCCGGCCACGGTAATAAGCGCCTATGACAGACACGCTCAACATCGCGATCGCCCAGCTCAACCCGACGGTGGGCGACATTGACGGCAATGCCGACAAGGTGCGCCGCGCGCGCAAGGAGGCGGCCGAGCAGTCCGCGGACCTGGTGGTCTTCACCGAACTGTTCATCACCGGCTACCCGCCGGAAGACCTGGTGATGAAGCCGGCGCTTCAGGCCGCGGCGCGCGGCGCCGTCGAGGCACTTGCAGCGGAGACCTCGGACGGCGGTCCGGCGCTTCTTGTCGGAACGCCCTGGGCGGACGAGGGCAAGCTCTACAACGCCGTCGCACTGCTCGACGGCGGCGCGGTCGAAGCGGTGCGCTACAAGGTCGATCTTCCGAACTATGGACCCTTCGACGAAAAGCGGGTGTTCGCACAGGGCCCCCTGCCCGGCCCGATCAATTTCCGCGGCGTACGCATCGGCGTGCCGATCTGCGAGGACATCTGGACCGATGAGATCTGCGAGTGCCTCGAGGAAACCGGCTCGGAGTTCCTGATCGTACCGAACGGTTCTCCCTTCTGGATCGGCAAACACGATGTTCGCCTGAACGTGGTTGTTGCGCGGGTGACCGAAACCGGCATGCCGATGCTCTTTGCCAACCAGCTTGGCGGACAAGATGAGCTGGTCTTCGACGGCGCCTCCTTCGTGCTCAATGCCGACAGATCTCTGGCGCTTCAGATGCCGGCCTGGGAGCCGGGCGTGGTGACAACCCGCTGGCAGCGCGAAGAAGACGGTTGGGTGTGCGCACCCGGCGATGTGAGCCCGCTGGAAGACGGACTGGAGGCGCTCTATCTCGCCTGCATGACCGGTCTGCGCGACTATATCGAGAAGAACCGGTTTCCAGGCGTGGTTCTGGGCCTTTCCGGCGGTATCGATTCGGCTATTTGTGCGGCGATTGCCGCCGATGCCATCGGCGCCGACAAGGTGCACTGCGTTATGCTGCCCTACAAATACACCAGTGAAGACAGCATCAAGGACGCTGCGGCATGCGCCGACGCGCTTGGCGTCAAATACGATGTGGTTCCGATCGAAGACCCCGTTCTGGGCTTCACCGGAGCGCTGGAGCCTCTGTTCAACGGTCTTGCGCCCGATACCACTGAAGAAAACATCCAGTCGCGCACCCGCGGCACGCTGTTGATGGCGATCTCGAACAAGTTCGGACCCATGGTGGTGACCACCGGCAACAAATCGGAAGTGTCGGTCGGCTATGCGACGCTCTACGGAGACATGAACGGCGGCTTCAACCCGATCAAGGACCTCTACAAGACGCAGGTCTACGCGTTGTCGAACTTCCGCAACCAGCATCTGCCGAAGGGCTGTCTTGGGCCGCCGGGCCGGGTGATCCCGGAAAACATCATCACCAAGGAACCGAGCGCGGAGCTGCGCGAAGACCAGAGGGATCAGGATTCACTGCCGCCTTATGACGTGCTCGACGACATTCTGCAAAGCCTGGTCGAAGGCGAAATGTCGATCGCCGACACGGTGGCGCGCGGACACGATGCGGACACCGTCGAGCGCATTCAGCACCTGCTCAACATCGCCGAATACAAGCGCCGCCAGGCGGCCCCCGGTGTGAAGGTATCGGAGCGCAACTTCGGCCTGGACCGGCGCTACCCAATCACCAACTGGTTCCGCGACCGGGCATAAATTCCGGCGCTTCCCCAATGTTCCAACGCGCCATTCCCGCGAAAGCGGGACTCCAGTTTCCATCACAAAGTTCTGTAAACTTTCGCTTTTCTGGATTCCCGCGTTCGCGGGAATGACGGTGTTGTGATGTGCAAATGACGTGCTAGGCTGATGATGCTGGTAGAACCACAGTCCGTTCAATTCCATGAATCTCTTCCACCTCCTGCAACGCACCGGCACCATGCATGGCGAGCTGCCAGGCGTGGCGCTCGGAACACGAACGGTCCTCACTTATGGCGCCCTGCACGACCGCGCGTTGCGCATGGCCGCCGCGCTGACAACGCGTCTCGGGCTGACGCGCGGCGACCGCGTTGCGATCATTTCCAAGAATGTCCCCGAGTATTTCGAGATCATGTGGGGCTGCTGGGCAGCCGGGCTGGTGGCCGTCCCGGTGAACGCCAAGCTGCACGCCAGGGAATTCGAACACATTCTTTCGCATTCGCGCGCCAAGGCATGCTTCGCCAGCCACGACCTGACCGGCACCGTGAACGAAGCGGCGACGGGCGCGCCTGATCTCAGTGAAATCTTCGAGATCGGATCAGCCGAATACGACGCCCTGTTGAACGCGGAACCGGTGGCGTATGCTCCAATGGACTGGGATGACGTGGCATGGCTGTTCTATACGTCCGGCACGACGGGGCGTCCCAAAGGTGCGATGCTGACGCACGGTAACCTGCTCGCCATGACCACGAGCTACTTTGTCGACGTGGACCGCATTTCTCCCGGCGACGCGATCCTGCACGCCGCGCCCCTGAGCCACGGCTCGGGCTGCTACAACCTTCCGAATGTGGCGATGGGTGGTTGCCAGGTGGTCCCCGAATCCGGCGGGTTCGACCCGGCCGAGATCTGCTCCCTGATCTCGCATTGGCAAGGCACCTCGATATTCGCCGCACCGACCATGGTGCATCGCCTTGTCGGATATGCGCACGCCTCGGATCGGGATTTCACAAATCTGCGGGCACTTATCTATGGCGGCGCCCCGATGCATGTGGCCGATGTCAGGCGTGCGCTCGACGTGCTGGGTCCGCGCCTGGCACAACTCTACGGCCAGGGCGAAGCACCCATGTGCATCACGGCGCTTGCCACATCCTGGTTTGCCGACCGGACCCGGCCCGACTGGGAGGCCATCGTCGGCTCGGCCGGATTCCCGCAGTCGGTTGTGGAGGTCCAGGTCGCCGATGGCGCGGATCGCCCCCTGCCCGCGGGTGAAGCCGGCGAGATCTGCGTGCGCGGCGCCTCGGTCATGAAGGGCTACTGGGAGCAGCCCGACGCAACCGCAGAGACGCTCCGCGGCGGATGGCTGCACACCGGCGACATCGGCACCATCAGCCCGCACGGATACCTCACCTTGATGGACCGCTCCAAGGACATGATCATTTCCGGCGGCAGCAACATCTATCCGCGCGAAGTGGAAGAAGTGCTTCTCACGCACCCGCTGGTCTCGGAAGTCTCCGTCGTGGGGGCGCCGGACCCGGACTGGGGAGAGAACGTCGTGGCCTTCGTGGTGCCGCGCGAGGGGGCATCGCTCGACGATCCTGAGCTCGACGCCCATGTCACAAGCAACATCGCCCGGTTCAAACGGCCCAAACGTTACGTTTTTGTCGACGCCCTGCCCAAGTCCAACTACGGCAAGATCCTCAAGCGGGAGTTGCGCGAGCAGCTTGCGCAGGAGGCCGATCAAAATTGAGGCTTGGGCCTATTCCGCCGGCGCCGGCTCTGCCGCATCAGCGCGCGAGCGGGCGCGCTCTTCGAGCGGACCGACGATCACCGACAGCATGGGCGGCACGATGATGAGGGTCAGCACCGCTGATAGCGCAAGCCCGCCGACGACCACGGAACCGAGGCCGCGATAGAGTTCCGATCCGGCGCCCTCGAGCACCACCAACGGCAGCATGCCGAACACCGAAGTCAGCGTCGACATGAAGATCGGCCGGATGCGGTTGCGCGTTGCCTCGATGATCGCCGCCTTTATCTCCATGCGCTCTTCGCGGATATGCAGCAAGGTCTGGTGCACCAGCAAAATCGCATTGTTGACGACGATGCCGACCAGAATGACAAAGCCCAGCATGGTTAGCATGTCGAGCGCCTGAAACTGGTACAGATTGAGGACGCTCAGCCCGGCGACGCCGCCAGCGGCAGCGAGCGGCACCGACAGCAGAATGATCAGCGGATAGACGAAACTCTCGAACAGCACGGCCATCACCAGATAGACGATGACGATCGCGATCAAAAGGTCGCGCACCATTGCATCCCAGGTGGTCGTCAGCTTGTCCGCGGTGCCACGAATACGCAGCTTGATCCCGGTCGGCAGCCCTTCGGCGCGCAGCGCGTCCACGACACTCTCATTTACGATTTCGAGCGCCGTTTCGAGCGGAATTGTCGCCGCGGGCACGATCTGCAGGGTGATGGTACGGGCGCGTTCGCGGTGGCGGATTTCCGTCGGACCGGCAGTCAGCTCCACCTTGGCCAGGGACGATACCGGCAGGATGAGCCCGCTCGACGTCACCACGGGCAGACTTTCGATCGACTGCGTTTCCTCCGACGCTTTCGGCGGCCCCTTCAATGTCAAATCGATCCGGTCGCTGCCGATGGTCACCTCGGCCACGCGCAGGCCGTCATTGAAGGCGTCGATCGACTGGCCGAGCTCCTGGGTGGTGACGCCCGCATCCGCGAGGCGCGAGCGATCGGGTGTGATGCGCACTTCCGGCGCGCCAAGTTCGAGACCCGGCAGCGGACGGAACTGGTGGCCTTCATTGAATGGCAGAACCGTGAAGATCTTGCCGGCGGCACGTCCCGCAACGGCGATTATCGTCTCCAGGTCTCCGCCCGATATATCGAGCTCGATCTGGCGCCCGCCGCCGAAGCTGCGGCCGAACAGGGACGACTGCCGCACGAGGGCAAAGGTTCCCGGTTCCTCGAACACCGGCTTCGACAGCAACGGGATCAGCTCTTTGGCCCGTTCCGGCTTAACTGTCGCCGCCCCCATGAAGGCCGATGCACGGGTGGTGACGAAAAAGATCCGGTCGATCTTGGGCGGCTCTCCGGGGACATCTTCGGCTCCCGCAACGCTCCGCCAATAGGGTCTCGTGGCATCCTCGACCCGTGTGGCGATCTCGGTCATGGTCTTGAGATTGTAACCGGGCGGCGGAATGACGATGCCGAAGATCAGGTTGCGATTTCCATCGGGAAGATAGTCGAGCTTGGGCAAAAAGTAATAGGCGCCGTAGGTGGCGCCGACACTGCAGGACAAGACCACCAGCACGGCCAGCGATTTGGAGCTGATGACGATGCGGGTATAGCCAAGCACCAGGGCCACGAAGCCGCGCGCGAAGTGGTCGAGCCCCGGCAGCGGGAACGGTCTGGCTTCGACCCCGGTACGCGAGGATGCCAGCATCCGGCTGGCCAGCGCCGGCAGCACGGTAATCGACACCACCAGAGACAGGGTGACGGAGACCGAAATCGCCACCGCGATGTCGCGGAACAGCTGGCCGACTTCGAGATTCATCACGAGAATGGGGATGAAAACCATGACCGTGGTGAGCGCCGACACGAGAACCGCGCCCCACACCTGGCGTGCGCCCTCGAAGGCGGCGCGGTGGGCCGGCATTCCGGTCTGTCTTAGACGGTATATGTTTTCCAGGACCACAATGGCCGCGTCGACCACCATGCCGACCGCGAAGGCCAGACCGGCCAGCGAAATCACGTTGATCGAGCGCCCCAGCGCCGCCATCGCCACGAAAGAACCGACCACAGACACCGGGATCGCGATCGACACGATCGTGGTGGCGCGCAATGACCGCAGGAACACGATCAGAATGATCGCCGCCAGCGTGCCGCCGACCCAGATGTTCTGCTGCACCAGATCGACCGCGGAGTTGATGTAGATGGTCTCGTCATAGACTTGCCGCATCTCCAACGCGGCGTCCGGAATCGTTCCCGCATTCAGTTCGTCCACGGCGGCGGCGATGCCAGCCATGGTCTCGATCACATTGGCGCCACTCTCGCGCTTTGCATTGAACGCGATTGCGTGCTCTCCGAGGATGCGGATGTCGGACACCGGTTCCTTGTAGGCGAGTTCAACTTTTGCGATGTCGCCGACGGTGACCCGGGCCAGACGGCCGGTGGCCTCGTCGCGGATCGACCGCAGAACCACTTCGCGCACCGCTTCAACGGTGTTCAATTCGCCTTCAGTGCGGACCACGTAGCGGCGCTTACCCTCCTCCACGTCGCCGGCGCTGATCGCCGCGTTCGAGCGGCGCAGCGCGGAAACCACATCGGATACGGTCAGCTGGTAGCGGGCAAGCAGCGCCGGCTGCACAACAACCTGTATCTCGAGCTCCGAACCGCCAAAGATGGTGACCTCACCGACACCGGCCACCCGTTCGACACGTTCGGCGACAAAGTCCTCGATGAACTCGCCATACTCATGCATCGGACGGGTGTTGCCGTCCTGCCTGGTGACGATGAACCAGGCGATGGCCTGATCTTCAGCCCCGGCGGTGCGCAGCGTCGGCTCATCGGCCTCTTCGGGGTAGCCGGTGACGCGGTCGAGCCGATTGGCCACCAAAAGCAGCGACCGGTCCATATTGGTGCCGATATCAAACTCGAGCGTGATGGTGGCGCGGCCCTGTTCCGACTGGCTTTCGATGCTGGTCAGGCCGGTGATGCCCTTGAGCTCTTCTTCCTGGCGGTTGGTGATCTCGCGTTCGACTTCCACCGGCGCAGCGCCCGGCCAAACGGTTCTGACCGTGATCTGCGGGCGGTTGACGTCGGGCGTCAGCTGGATCGGGATGGTCTGAAGCGCGACCCAGCCGAACATGACGGTCATCAGCACCGCTGATATCACCGCGATCGGCCGTTCGATGGATATCCGAATGAGATTCATTCGAGCCTACGCCTCACGATCCCGTTTCGACGCGCACCTTGGCACCGGGTTGCAAACGCTCGTTGCCGCGGATCACGACTTCCTCGCCGTCTTTCAGGCCCTCAAGCACTTCGATGCGGCCGCCGGTGGCCTCTCCAAGAACCACCGGGCGCATCTCGGCGCTGTCGCCGCGCACCACATAGACAACCTTTTTGCCGCCGCGCGTGATGATGGCGTCCTTGTGCACGGTCAACACATTGCGCGCGACCCCCACCGGCACCTTGACCGTTACTGACTGTGCATCCGCCATACCGGCCATTCCGCCCGCAAACTCCGGCGTCAGCCGAACGGTCCGGGTCCGGGTCAACGGGTTCTCGGTCGGCAGGATGGCGCGCACCACGGCACGGTGCTCGGACCCGTCGTCGAGAACAATGCCGACGGGAGTGCCCGGGGTCAGGCTGGCCAGGCGATTGGCTGGCACATCGGCCTCCACCTCAAGATTAAGATCGGCCATCATGCGCACGACGGGCGTGCCGAGAGTAACATAGGCCCCGGCTTCGACCATGCGCCGTATCACGACACCGCGGTACGGTGCCCGAATGCGTGCATATTCGAGATTGAGGCGCCTGAGCTGAACGGAGGCCCTTCGTGTCGCAATCGTCGCTTCGGTGCCCTGGATGACGGCCTTGGCCCGTTCGACATTCTGCTGGGCATCTTCGAAGCGGGCCTTGGAAAAGGCCTGACTTCCCTCGAGGCCGGCAAACCGGGCCAGTTCCTGCTCGTTGAGCTTCAACTGGGCCTGGTTCGACATCAGTTCGGCCTCGGCCTGCCTGAGTTCTCCCTGCGCAATCGCCAGCTCCACTTCGAGAAGCGCGGTATCCAGTTCGGCAAGCACCTGGCCCTTGTCGACAACGTCTCCCACCTCGACGTGGAACTCGGTCACTGCCCCGCCGATGCGCGAGGCGACTTCACCGCTCTGCAGCGCCACCAGCCGGCCGATCACCGGAACTGTCTGCGACAGTGGCTCGGTGCGGATCTTGTCGACGAAAACAAGGGAAGCGTCCTGGGCATGCGCGGGCATCCCCGCCGCAACTGCCGCGAGCAAGATCAGCGCAACAAAATGGCGTACAGCTCTCATGTTAGTACCATTTACACGCATCCTTCGCGCGATGCCATGACAACGGATCACAAAAGAACGTGATCTCCCGGTTTGGTTAGCATTCCGTCCTCAATCGACGCGGCGCGGCCGGTCCGTCAGCGCCCTGCCTCAGGGCATCGGAATGTCCTGCGGGTTGGGCACACTATAGCCGCGCTGCACGGCCGGGCGCTCGGCAATGCGGACATACCAGTCGCGGACCCGGGGAAAATCATTCAGATCAATGGTTTGCCATTCGAACCTGGCAATCCATGGCCACACCGCGATGTCGGCGATTGAATAGTCGCCGACGATGTATTCTCGGCCCTCGAGACGCCGGTCGAGTACTCCATAGAGCCGCTTGCCTTCATTCACGTAGCGCTCGGTCGCATAGTCCGACTTACCAGGGTTGAAATGAGCAAAATGGTGCGCCTGGCCCAGCATCGGCCCGGGACCGCCCATCTGCCACATAAGCCACTCGACGGTGCGCCATCTGTCATCCGTCGCCGTCGGCATCAGTTTGCCGGTCTTGTCGGCGAGATACATCAGAATCGCACCCGATTCCATGAGCGACAACCCATTTTCCGTATCGACAATGGCGGGAATGCGGTTGTTCGGGGAGATTTTCAGAAAGGACGGCTCAAACTGTTCGTTCTCCATGATGTTGATCGAATGGACGGTATAGTCGAGCTCCAGCTCTTCCAGTGCGATCGACACCTTGCGGCCATTCGGCGTCGACCATGTGTAAAGCTCAATCATACGTCTCTTCCTTTGGCGCTGCGTCCCGCTTCGGGCGCACATATAGGCCTTTTGGTGCAGGGATTACAATTGAAACACCGCAATTCAGGCGGTCGTCTTGCCCGGCGCGTGTGACCACACTATGCTTTGAATTCGGACACAAACGAAACAAGCTGCAAGACAGCACATACGGGGAGGTACCATGGCCGAAAACGGAAACGGAAAGGACTGCTGCGGACCGGGATACGCATCTCCCAAGGAGGCGATGCAGGCCGAACGCGAGAAACTGCTTTACAGCGTTGCGCTTTACACCGGCACCGGCGTCGAGGCGCCTGACTATCTCGCAACCATCGATGTCGATCCGGCGAGCCCGACCTACTCGCAGGTGATCCATCGCCTCGAGATGCCGAACATCGGCGACGAGCTTCACCACATCGGGTGGAACGCCTGTTCGTCCTGCCATCACGACTCAAGCAAGGAACGGCGTTATCTCATCGTACCCGGTGTACGTTCGGCGCGGCTGCACATCGTCGACTGCGTCACCGACCCGCGCGCGCCCAAGCTGCACAAGGTGATCGAGGGCGATGAGATCAAGGAGAAGACCAACCTGTCCGGACCGCACACGGTGCATTGTCTGGGCTCGGACATCATCATATCCATGCTCGGCGATGCCGACGGGGAAGGCCCTGGCGGCTTTCTCCATGTCAACGAAGACTTTGAGGTCGTCGGGCGCTGGGAAAACGATCTCTCCGGCATGAACTACAATTACGACTTCTGGTATCAGCCGCGTCACAACGTAATGGTTTCGAGCGAGTGGGCTGCGCCGAACACGTTCATGCCCGGCTTCGATCTCGACGACGTGGCGGCCGGCAAGTACGGCCACTCGATCCACTTCTGGGATTTCGAGAACAAGAGCATCGTCAAGAATGTCGATCTCGGCGAGGAAGGCATGATCCCGCTGGAGGTTCGCTTTCATCACGATCCGGACAGCACACACGGCTTTGTGGCGGCGACGCTGTCGTCAAACGTCTTCCACTGGCACAAGAACGGTTCGGGCTGGGAGGTCGAGAAGATCATCGACGTGCCGACCGAGGAGGTCGAAGGCTGGCCGATCCCGGTGCCGTCCCTGATCACCGATATTCTGGTGTCCATGGACGACAAGTACATCTACTTCTCGAACTGGCTGCATGGCGATCTTCGCCAGTACGACATCTCCGACCCTTCCAACCCGAAAATGACCGGCCAGGTCTGGCTTGGCGGGCTGCTCGGCAAGGCGCCGGAGATCAATGGCGAGAAGGTGACCGGCGCGCCGCAGATGATCCAACTGTCGCTGGACGGAAAACGGCTCTACTGCACCAACTCCCTGTTCTCCACCTGGGACAACCAGTTCTACCCGGACATGAAGGACATGGG
>JAJFHL010000194.1 GCA_021775615.1 Hyphomicrobiales bacterium | reverse complement strand
TACCTGCACGACAGCTGGCAGGACTATCTCTACTGGGATACCGAGCTGGAGCCTTGATTTCGCTCACGGCTGTTCCGCGGGATTACTTCGCTCACGGCTGATCCGCGCTGCGCGCGGGCCTCCACGGGGGCGCCCTGACCGGGCGGCGCGCGGTCGCGCTTGCCTCGCTTGCGCTCGGAAATCGAGGCGCCCATGAAGGGTTTGCGAGGGACACCGGAGGAGCGCAAGCGACGATCAGCGAGCGACGCGAGCGCAGCCTCAGTGGCGCTTGAACGTCACCAAAAAGAGCCACCGGCCTTCGTGCCGAGTTTTATCCCGCTCGCAGACGAAAATGCCCGACGATCTCATGCTCAAACAACGTGTCTTCCAGGCGTGTTCCCGCCCCGATGTTGTGGATCACCAAAGGTCTCGACCCATCCGCGTTCGCCCGGTGGCTGACGATGGCCATATGCGGCAGCTTGCCGCCGAGCCGCTGACTGACGATGTCACCGGGCAGATAGTCCTGCGGATCGTCCGAAACGTCTTCGCGTGCCTTGGCGCGCCTGAAGTAGGTTTCGAGATTGAGCACCCGCCGATGGTCGATATTGCGGTCCGGTTTTGTCATCGCCCAATAGGTCGGATACTTGGAGAAGTTGCGCGCCATGTCGCGGTGGACTAGCCGTTGCAGGTCGATGCCGAACGCGTCGCGATAGGCGCGGATCACCACATCCGTGCAGACACCGCGGTCGCGCGGCACGTCGCCGCCGGGATAATCGAGGCGCACATAGCTCGGATCGTAGATCACCGTCTCGCCGATCTGGCGTTCCGCCGCAGCCAGCAGTTTCGCGGCCCAGTCGTCGGGAACGATGAACAGCTGACCGCCATCGGGCGGCTGAGCGGGATACGGATCCAGCAGCGTCTGCGCCGCCGCCTTGATGCGATAGGGCGGCGTGACGGCGACGGCGAGGCCGACGCTCGATGCGGCAAGGGCGAAATTGAGAAATGCGCGGCGTTTGATCATGGCCGCCACAAGAGCGGACAGCAGCGGCAAACTATAGGCAGTTCAGTGCAGAATTTGCGCACCCGTTCCGCAATTCATGCGCACAGCGTGATGCTGGATCGCAACCCCTTGTCCGTCATTCCCGCGAAAGCGGGAATCCAGGGCTGCCTATGACCCCTGCCGGATGGTTGTTTCTGGATTCCCGCTTTCGCGGGAATGACGGAGCGAAAGGTACTGTCGCGCGGATCTACGCCTCAGCCGCCTCAACCACATCCTCGAACGTCCGATACCCCGGTCCAGGCGCACTGACCAGAACCGCCATGTTGCCCGGCGCATGCTCGTTGTTCCACATGCGCGTGTGCGCCTTGGGGATGTCGTTCCAGGAATAGACTTCCGACATGCAGGGATCGATGCGCCGTTCGATCATCAGGCGGTTGGCCTGACTGGCCTGCTTGAGATGGGCGAAGTGCGAGCCCTGGATGCGCTTTTGGTGCATCCAGACATAGCGCGCATCCATGGTGAGCTTGTAGCCGGTGGTGCCGGCGCAGAACACCACCATGCCGCCGCGCTTGACCACGAAGCACGAGACCGGGAAGGTCGCCTCGCCCGGGTGCTCGAAGACGAAATCCACATTGACGCCCTTGCCGGTGTGCTGCCAGATCGCCTTGCCGAAATCGCGCACCTTCTTGGCCCAGGCGTTGTACTCGTCGGTGCCGACTTCCGGCATCTGGCCCCAGCAGTCGAAGTCCTTGCGGTTGATCACGCCCTTGGCGCCGAGCTGCATGACGAAGTCGCGCTTGTCGTCGTCGGAGATCACGCCGATGGCGTTGGCGCCCGCGGTGGCGCAGAGCTGCACGGCAAAGGAGCCAAGCCCGCCCGAGGCGCCCCACACCAGCACGTTGTGGCCCGGCCGCAGAATGTGCGGGCGATGGCCGAACAGCATGCGATAGGCGGTGGCAAGCGTCAGCGTATAGCAGGCGCTCTCCTCCCAGGTGAGATGCTGCGGGCGCGGCATCAACTGTTGCGCCTGAGCGCGGGCGAACTGGGCGAAGGAGCCGTCCGGGGTTTCATAGCCCCAGATCCGCTGAGAATTGGAGAACATCGGGTCGCCGCCGTTGCACTCCTCGTCGTCGCCGTCGTCCTGGTTGCAGTGGATCACCACTTCGTCGCCGACTTTCCAGCGGGTCACCTTGGAGCCGACGGCCCAGACGATGCCTGAGGCATCGGAACCGGCGATATGATAGGGGTTCTTGTGCACGTCGAGGGGCGACAAAGGCGTGCCGAGCGCCGCCCACACGCCGTTGTAGTTGACGCCGGCGGCCATCACGAGAACCAGCACTTCGTGACTGTCGATCTCCCATGTGGGCAGCACTTCCACCTGCATGGCGTCTTTCGGCGGGCCGTGGCGCTCCTGGCGGATCGCCCAGGCGTACATCTCCTTGGGCACATGGCCCAAAGGCGGGATCTCGCCGATCTCGTAGAGGTCTTTCACGTTCTGTGCGTCGTTAGCCGCTTCTGCCGGTTCCGCATTCATGATCTGCTTACGCTCCTCGGTGGGCGAAACTTTGTTTCGTCAAGTTAGGTCCTTTTAGAATATTTTGCACTGCAACAAAAGTATGTTATCGGAGAAAAGTGAATCCAGTCGGCGAAAAACAGTGACTCCAGCCGGCATCAACCTGTGGAAAGAGAGTGGCAGGGCACCATGACGGACAAGAACAGCGCACCTGAACGCGACAGGCCCTGGATCTTCCGCACCTATGCCGGCCACTCGACCGCGGCGGCTTCCAATGAGCTTTACCGCACCAATCTGACCAAGGGTCAGACCGGGCTTTCCGTCGCCTTCGACCTGCCGACCCAGACCGGTTACGACAGTGATCACGTTCTGGCCCGCGGAGAAGTGGGAAAAGTCGGCGTTCCGATCTCCCATCTGGGCGACATGCAGGCGCTGTTTGAGGGCATTCCGCTGGAGCGGATGAACACGTCCATGACCATCAACGCCACCGCCGCATGGCTGATGGCGCTCTATATCGCCGCCGCCGACGCGCAAGGCGCCGACCGCAAATCCCTCACCGGCACCACCCAGAATGACATCATCAAGGAGTATCTTTCACGCGGAACATACGTCTTTCCGCCCGAACCCTCGCTCCGTCTCACCACCGACATGATCGCCTATACCTATGATGCAGTGCCGAAATGGAACCCGGTCAACGTCTGTTCCTATCACCTGCAGGAGGCTGGCGCGACGCCGGTTCAGGAGCTGGCCTTCGCACTTGCGAACGCCATTGCCATTCTCGATGCGGTGAAGGCTTCGGGTGCGGTGCCGGAGGACGATTTCCCCCGCGTGGTCGGGCGCATCAGCTTTTTCGTCAATGCCGGCCTCAAGTTCATCACCGAGATGTGCAAGATGCGCGCCTTCGTCGACCTGTGGGACGAGATCACTCACGCACGCTACGGCGTGGAGGATCCCAAGTTCCGCCGCTTCCGTTATGGCGTCCAGGTCAACTCGCTGGGTCTGACCGAACAGCAGCCGGAAAACAACGTCTACCGCATCCTGCTTGAAATGCTTGCCGTGGTGCTCTCGAAGGACGCCCGCGCCCGTGCCGTGCAGCTGCCCGCCTGGAACGAGGCCCTGGGCCTGCCGCGCCCGTTCGACCAGCAATGGTCCCTCAGAATGCAGCAGATCGTCGCCTACGAGACCGACCTGCTCGAATATGGCGACATTTTCTCGGGCTCGAAGGAGATCGACGCCAGGGTCGAGGCCCTGAAGGAAGAAGCGCGCGCCGAACTCGCCCGCATCGATGACCTCGGCGGCGCGGTCGCGGCGGTCGACACCAGCTATATGAAGCAGCGGCTGGTGCAGGCCAATGCGGAGCGCGTGCGCGCCATCGAATCCGGCGAGCAGATCGTGGTCGGCGTCAACAAGTTCACCGAAACCGAAGCCTCGCCGCTTGCCGAAGGCGCCGACGGCGGCATTCTCACCATCGCCGAAGATGTCGAACGCGAACAGGTCGCGCGGCTCAATGCCTGGCGCGGGGAGCGGGACGCAAAGGCCGCCGAAACCGCCCTCTCCGATCTCAAGAGCGCCGCGCAAGAGGGCCGCAACATCATGGAGCCGTCGATCGCCGCCGCCAAGGCGGGCGTCACCACCGGTGAATGGGGCGGCGTCCTACGCGATGTGTTCGGCGAGTACCGCGCGCCGACCGGCATTTCCGGCACTGCCCGGGCCGATGCGGCGAACGGCCTTGCGGACCTGCGCGGCACTGTCGACACGCTGGCGGAGAAACTCGGCCGCCGGCCCAAGATCCTGATCGGCAAGCCCGGCCTTGACGGTCATTCCAACGGCGCCGAGCAGATCGCTGTCAGGGCGCGCGACTGCGGCATGGACGTGGTCTATGACGGCATCCGCCTGACACCGGCCCAGATCGCCAACGCGGCGCTGGAGGAAGACGTCCACGTGGTCGGCCTGTCGATCCTCTCGGGCTCCCACGTGCCCCTGGTGCGCGACGTTATCGGCCGCATGCGTGACAGCGGCATCGACGACGTGCCGGTGGTGGTCGGCGGCATCATCCCGCCGGAGGACGAGGCCATCCTCAAGCAGTGCGGCGTCGCCGCCGTCTATACGCCCAAGGACTACCAGCTGACCGACATCATGGCGGACATCGTCGGACTGGTCGACGCGCGAACTTCTTAGCCGGCGTCATCCCCCGGGCCCAATCGGTGAAGTCCGGTTAATGCAAACCGCGGGGATGTACGGCCACTTCACTCTGCAAAGTGTCATCACCCGACTTGATCGGGTGATCCAGTAGCCTCATGATTTTGTCGTGTCTTCCGCCGCGCGCATTTTGCAAACACGGTGGATACTGGATCGTCCGGTCAAGCCGGACGAAGACAAGTGGGAAGCAAGTTCGTCGCGCACATGGCGACGCAAACCGCACCGCAGCGAACCCTGCCGGGCGGTCCGCCGGCCAAGCCAGATAGCCCTTGTTGCGCCTGATCACTGTCTGTAAGACAACCGTCATCATTCCCTCTGATGTGCGGCGCAACCGTGGCGCACCAGACCCGGCCTTGGCTCTCGACTGAGACAGACATGGATCAGACCGCAAGGACAGTAATCGCACTCGTCGGCATGGCCGGCTGCGGCAAGAGCCAGGTGGCCGACATCATCACCGCGCGCTTTGCCTTCGAGAAGGTCTATTTCGGCGGGGTCGTGATCGACGAGGTGAAGCGCCGCGGTCTCGACATCACCCCGCAGAACGAGGCGCTGGTGCGCGTCGAACTGCGCAAGCAGTTCGGCATGGGCGTGATGGCGGACAAGAGCCTGCCGCACATCCTCGAACACCTGAACAACGGCCACAATGTGCTGATCGACGGCCTCTACAGCTATTCGGAGCAAAAGGCGCTGCTCGGGACCCTCGGGGACGCCATGAAGATCATCGCGGTGCACTCCAACATGGATCTCAGGATCAAGCGCCTTGGAACCCGCAGGGACCGCCCGCTGACACCGGACGAAATCCTCGAGCGCGACACAAGCGAGATCGAAAACCTGGAGAAGGGTCCGCCCATCGCCATGGCCAAATTCCACATCACCAACAACGGATCGGTGGAAGAACTCGAAGCGGCGGCGGTCGGCATCGTTAGCGAGATCCTGCAAACGGAGCCATCACAGAATGCGTGACTTTGCCCTCGAGACCTATTTCTCCCGCTGGGAGTTTTCGGCCCGCTACCACCTGACCGCCTCGGACATGGAGAGCATGTCTCAGGCGGATCTGCTGGCCATGGCGTCGGACGCCGACCGCGAGGCCTTCGACAACATGTGGCTCGGTTATACACCCACCTTCGGCTCCGAGCCGGTGCGCGCCGAGATCGCCGGGACCTACGACACGGCAAGCCCCGAAAACGTGCTCTGCTTCGCCGGCGCCGAAGAGGGCATCTATGCGGCCATGCGGGTCATGCTGGAGCCGAGCGATCACGTCATCACTGTGGTGCCGAACTATCAGGCGGCCGAGACCCTCCCCCTCGATATCTGCGAGGTATCCGGCGTTCCGCTCGATCCCGATGACGGCTGGTCGCTCGATATCGACCGCGTCAGGGCCGAGATCCGGCCGAACACAAAGCTCATTTCCATCAACTTTCCCAACAATCCCACCGGGGCGGTGCTGGAGCGGTCGCGTTTCGACGCGCTGGTGGAACTCTGCCGCGAGCATGGCATTTACCTGTTCTCGGACGAGGTCTACCGGCTGGTCGAGCGGGACGAGGCAATCCGTTTGCCCCAGGCCGCCGACGTCTATGAGCGCGGCCTGTCGCTCAATGTCATGTCCAAGGCCTATGGGCTACCGGGCCTGCGCATCGGCTGGATCATGACCAAGGACGCCGAGCTGCTTGCCCGCATGGAGCGCTACAAACATTATCTGTCGATCTGCAATTCGGCGCCAGGCGAACAACTGGCGATCATCGGCCTCAAGGCGCGGCAGAAGATCCTCGAACGCAACCGGGCGCTGACCCATGAGAATGCGGAAAAGCTTGGGGCGTTCTTTGCCGAGTTCCCCGATCTCTTCGAGTGGACCCGGCCGGATGGCGGCTGCGTCGGCTATCCGCGCTACAAGGGCGCCGACGGCGCCGATGCCTTCTGCGAGGATCTGGTGGACCAGTCGGGCGTGCTGCTGCTGCCACCCAAGGTCTATCACTCCGAGCTGCTGCCGACCCCGCCCGACCGCTTCCGCGTCGGCTTCGGCCGCAAGGGGCTGGACGAGGGCCTCGAAGCCTTCCGCGGCTATCTGATGCGGAACGGCTGAGAGCCCTGCGGGAAGTCCATAGGCAAAAAAGCAACCACATCCCGCACGTGATGCGGGATCCAGGGGCAGCTTGCACAGGTCACCGCATGGCCCCTGGGCCCCGCATCAAGTGCGGGGCGTAAAGCAGGTGGCGCAAGGCCACGCGCAACAGATCGCGCCAACCGTCACTCACTGCCCCCATCGCCTCGGATATCGCTGCCGCATCTGCGGCACTCGTAGGGTTTGAGCAGGCGCAGGCTGAAGCCGAACACTTCGCCGCAGTTCGGGCAGGTCTTGCGGGCCTGCACGACCCACATGATGGTGCCGGCGCCAACGACACCGCCGAGCAGGGCATACCGCACCGACGGTGACGTCAGCCCGAAGGTTTCGGCGAAGGCGAGCCCCAACAGGCAGACGGCGCCCACCAGAATGGCGATGGTGTTCGCCAACTCGCCCTGCTTGTCGGTCACCTTGGTTCCATCCTCATCCAAACTGTTGGCGCTTAAGGCTTGTTGCACCGGCACGTGCCCTGTTGCAACATGAAAACACAAGCAAGAGCGGGTCAGGAAAAGTGGACACCGGTTTTCCGTCCGATCCCGCTCCAAAACATTACAAGCGATCACGTTTTATTAACTTAGGTGCATCCACCGAAGTTGATTGTGATCTAGAGCAAGCACCTCAGGACCATGGCCTCGACATGAAAAATGATCAAAAGCCGCCGGCTTCAGGCCGCGATACGTGGCCCGGCCACGTCCGGCAATGCTGGGCCGCCCTGCGCGGTGAGATCGAGACGAAATACGCGGCCCTCTGGAAGACCCCCGAGCTTCCCAACATGGAGTATCTCTCTAGCGCCCTCCTGTGTGACTGGCTTGAGGACCATGGCTTTGCGGTCGAGCGCGGCGCCTGCGGTATCGAAACCGCCTTTGTCGCCCGCAAGGGCAACGGCCGCCCGGTGGTCGCGCTCCTGGCGGAGTTCGACGCCCTGCCCGGCCTCGGCAATGCCGCCGGCGGCGACCGCCGGCCCACGGGCCAGAGCGCCGGCCACGCCTGCGGCCACAACCATATCGGGCCGACCAACACGGGCGCCGCAATCGCTGCCGCGCAAACCCTGGAGCAACTGGGACTTCAAGGCGAGATCCGGCTGATTGGCTGTCCTTCGGAAGAAATCCTTTGGGGCAAGGTCGCCCTGTTCAAACGCGGCGCCTTCAAGGGCGTCGACGCCATTCTCACCTCCCACGGCGACTACCAGACCGGCGCCATCTCCCAGCCCTGCCAGTCGGTGATCAACACCGAGATCATATTCGAAGGAGCCGCCAGCCACGGCGGCGTTGCCGGCGGACACAATGCGCTGGTCACCGCGGGTCACGCGGTAGGGGCCATCGAGCGGCAACTTGCGCCTCTCGGGCCCGGGACGCGCATGCAGCATGTCTTTCGCACCAGCGGCGTGATGCCGTCGATCACGCCCGATGAGGTGCGCGTGTGGCTGACCGCCCGCAGCGGCGACTATGAGAGCGCCGCAAAGGCCTGCGACACCGCAGTCGAGACCTGCCGGGAGACGGCCATGGCAGCCGGCATCGGCATGCGCGAGCAGTTCATTTCCGAAAGCCGCGGCTACCTGCCGAACGATGTTCTGGCGCGGCATCTGCTTGACGCCATGCACCAGGTCGGTCCGCCACAATGGAGCGACGAAGCGCTCGCCCTGATGGCACAGTTGAGCGCTGCCGGGAACCATGGCGGCGCGGTTACTCTCGATCGTGAGATCGCGCTCTACGATGAGGGCATCGACCCCTATGGCCAGGACGACGGCGAGGTCTCCTGGCGGGTGCCGCTCGGCCGGGTCAACTGGGCCTATCCGGAGGAGATCCCCTTGCACAACTGGGCCATGACCGCCTTTTCCGGCTGCCCCGAGAGCAATGCCGGTCCGCTGATGGTGTCGGAGGCGCTGGCCATTGCGGCGGTCGGCCTGATGCGCGATCCGCGGATCGTTGAAACCGCCAGGGCGGAGCTTGTCGAGCGCGCCGGCGCAGCCGAGCTTGGCGAACCCCGTCTCGGCGCCGAGGACACCATGGCCCGGGCACCCGAAACCTTCTGGGACGCCACCTGGCGCGAGCCGGCCTGAGGTCTGTATCTGTTGCCGCAATGTCTTGTGCGTGCGGCGGATGTGACCCAAGGCACAGAAGGACGCGGCGCATACACGGTAAGCTACCTTCAAGGAGGTAGGTGCCGACCATGAAACGCCAGAAGAAAAAAGCCAGACATCCCGCCGTGAAGCAGGCGGAAAAGAGTGCCGATGCTCCGGCAAACGGCAATCAGCCGACCAGACGCAACGTCCTTGGCAAGTTGCGGACCTGGGGGCTGCTCGCCCTCGCCGTGATGGCAGGGGCCGGGTATCTCATCGCGGACGTAACCGCGACGATCGCCGAGCACGATCTTTCGCGGATCGGCAACGGCATTCCCGCCGTGGTTCAGATCCACGATCCGCGCTGCTCCAGTTGTGTCGCGCTCCAGCACGAAGCCCGCGAGGCCATGGAAGCGTTCGACAAGGGCGAATTGCAGTATCTTGTGGCCGACATCAACAATTCCGATGGCCGCAAGCTCGCGAACGCCCATGGCGTCGGCAACGTCACCTTGCTGCTGTTCGACGGCGGGGGAAAAAGGCGACAGACCTTGTCGGGGCCCAACACCAGCGATATCCTGACGCACTATTTCCGCTCGCACCGCGACCGATACCACGCCAAACGCTGAGATCCGGCTTGCGGTTTGTTCATAAAATGGTGGTATCGCGATTGGATGCCCAAGGTGAAAATCCAGGAAACCGACCTCTACGCCCCGATCAAGACATTGCTTGAAGCCCAGGGCTATGTGGTCAAGGGCGAAGTCGGATCTGCGGACATCGTCGCCGTCCGCGGGGACGAGGAGCCGCTTGTCGTCGAGACGAAATGCGGGTTTGCGCTCACCCTCTTTCATCAGGCCGTCGAACGCCAGCGCATCACGGATGCGGTTTACGTGGCGGTGCCCCGCGGATCGGGCAAGGTCTTCGGCGCGTCGCTCAAAAAGAACGTCAAACTGTGCCGGCGCCTCGGACTGGGCCTGATGACGGTCAGACTGAAGGACGGCTTCGTCGAGGTCCACCTTGATCCTGCGCCTTACACACCGCGCAAGGCGCCGCGTCAAAAGGCGAGGCTATTGAGGGAATTCGCCAGGCTGGTCGGCGATCCCAACACGGGCGGATCAACAAGAAAGGGCCTGGTGACGGCCTACCGGCAGGACGCCCTGCGGTGCCTGAGTGATTTGAACGAATTTGGATCGACAAAAGCCGCCATCGTTGCGCGGCGAACCGGCGTCGAAAATGCACGGCGCCTGATGGCCGACAATCACTATGGCTGGTTCGAAAGGGTCGCGACCGGCATCTACACGCTCAGCCCGAATGGCCACCGCGCCCTTGGCGACTATGCGGAAGAAATCACGCGAGCCTGTTCGATGCAATCGGCTGCGCAAGCCGTTGTTGATGCCGATGCCAGTCATCAACCGGCGACTGTCAGTTAGACTGCCATTCCCATGCGCCGAGCAGTTTCGGCAGGTCGCCGGACCTCGCGGTACTCACTACTGGGAACAAAGCGGACATTCCAAGCTGCGCGGTTTTATATCTGCTTATGACCCTAAACGGACTCCGTATAACATTTGGCCACACATCTACGGTCCAAATCAGACCTATCGCACCGAACGCGTGGACATGAGGTAGATGGCGGTGAGGGGCAGCGTGAGAAAGTGAGTTACAGCGGGCAGGGTGTAATCATGCAATGATCAGGCACTCACACGCCTAGGTCATGGACTCATTAAATCTAAGCCAAATTCTTATTGAAGCGAGCTTAACGGAGGCAAGATAGTTCTCTGGCAGCTTGTCGTATCGCGTTGCCACCGCTCGGTAGTGTTTGAGCTTGTTGAAGAAGCGCTCCACCAGATTGCGATATCGATAGAGGAATGTGGAGAACGCGGGTGGGTTCACGCGATGCGGCATTGGTTTGACGTTGGCCCAGGCTCCGCGGTCCTTGAGCGTTTTGCGAAGTCGGTCGGAATCATAAGCGCGATCTCCCAGCAGGATGGTACCGTCGGTCACGGTTTCCAGCATGTCGTCGGCGCTGCGTCCGTCGTGGGCCTGGCCCTCGGTGAGCTTCAGATTGATCGGCAAACCCTCGGCATCGACAAGGGCGTGGATCTTGGTCGTCAGGCCACCGCGAGAGCGACCCATGCAACCGGATCGCCCCCTTTTTTGCCGTTCGCCGCATGCTGGTGAACGCGTATCGAGGAGGAATCGATCATCTGGATGTCGCCCTCATAGGCCTGCGACACCGCTGAGAGCAAACGGTCCCAAACTCCCGCCTCGCGCCAGCGCACAAATCGGTTGTAGCAGGTCTTCGACGGGCCATACCGCTCAGGTATATCAGCCCACGGCGCTCCAGTGCGAAGGCGCCAGAAGATACCGTTCAAAACACGACGGTCATCAACCCGGCGAACACCGCGCATTTTGTTGGGCAGCAAAGGCGCAATCACCGACCATTCGAAATCTGTCAAATCAAAACGTGCCATATCAAACTCCTCATTGAGGAGTTTGAATCAAATCTTCGCCGATTCGGGAATCCAGTTTATGGGTCTACGACCTAGAG
>JAJFHL010000193.1 GCA_021775615.1 Hyphomicrobiales bacterium | reverse complement strand
GTCAGCCACGGCGAACTCGGCAAGGAGCGCCTTCTGCTGCTCGAGGAAGGTCACTGCCTGCGCGATCAGGCGATGGCGTTCTGCCGCAATTTCGGCGTCACCGAGTTCGACGAGTTCGGCGCAACTTCGCTTGCCACCATCGTCCAGATGGTGGCCAACGGCTATGGCGTCACACTGCTGCCTCGCATGTCGGTGCCGATGGAAGTACGCGCCAACGACAGGGTTTGCGCCCTGCCCTTCGAGCTTCCCGTGCCCCAGCGCACCATCGGCCTGGTGTGGCGCCGCACCTCGCCGCGCAAGGTCGATTTCGTGGAATTCGGGCGTCTGATTTCAGAAGTGATGGCGCCGGCGCAATGCAAGCCTAAAGGGTCAAAAAGAACTGGATAACGAAGGCATTCGTGATGTCGACGAAGAAGGCGCCGACCAGGGGCAGGATAATGAAGGCCGTCGGCGCCGGCCCGTGTGCCTTGGTCACCGCCGTCATGTTGGCGATGGCGGTCGGCGTCGCACCGAGGGCAAAACCGGCGAAACCGGCACTGAGCACGGTTGCCAGATAATCCCGCCCCATCAGCGGGAACAGCACGAAGAGAATGAACACCACGGTAACCACCACCTGCAGCGCCAGCAGGATCAGCAGAGGTCCGGCAAGCCCGGCGATGGTCCAAAGCTGCATACTCATCAGCGACATGGCAATGAACAGGCCGAGGGAGAAGTCCGACACCACGGCAAGGGCCTTGGACCGGGCCGGCCAGTGCATCCTCGGCGCCAGGTGCGGGATTGTGTTCGACAGGGCGATGGCCACCAGCAGGCAGGAGACGAACATCGGCAGCTTGAGCCCGGCTGTCCCGATCGCCTGATTAAGAACATATCCGAGGATGATCGCGATATGCAGCACCAGGAGCACCGCCATAATGGAGATGTGATTGATCTGCTCGGTCTCTTGTTTCTCGTGCGCGATGCCGACCATATGCCCGTCGGGCGAGGCATCGGCGATGTCGTATCGCGCCAGCAGCCATTTGGCGACCGGTCCGCCGAGCAGGCTTGCGACCACGAGTCCCAGGGTCGCCGCGGCGATGCCGATCTCAAGTGCATTCGGCACCCCGTGACTGGCGGCCACCTCGGGCGCCCAGGCAATGGTCGTGCCATGGCCGCCGATCAGCGAGGCCGAGCCGACCAGAACGCCGACCGCCGTCGGCTGTCCCAGGGCCAGGGCCGCCATCACGCCGACCGCGTCCTGCAGCACGATGTAGCCGAGCGTCAGCGCCAGAAGGATCACCAGCGGGCGTCCGCCCGAAATGAGATCGGAAATACGCGCATTGAGCCCGATGGCGGTGAAAAAATAGACCAGCAGCCGGTCGCGCGTCTCAAGGTTGAACTCGATTTCCAGGCCGCTCGCGCCGAACAACCCCAGCGTCACCAGTGCGGCGAGTATGCCGCCTGTCACCGGGTCCGGAATGTGGTAACTGCGCAGGACACTGAACTGCCGGTTGACCCACATGCCCGCGAAATAGACCAGGATCCCGACCGTGTAGGCGAGAAAGTCGTCAATGACGATTGGCTCTCCGGTCACGAAGTTTCCGTCCTACAGGGGTTGCGGCACCACTATCTCAGGCCAGGGCCTGTTTGAGGTCTGCAAGCAGATCGTCGACATCCTCGACACCGACCGACAACCGCACCAGGCCGTCATCGATGCCGATTTCGGCACGGATCTCCGGCGGGATTGAGGCATGGGTCATGATCGCGGGATGTTCGATCAGGCTCTCAACGCCGCCGAGGCTTTCCGCCAGCGCAAACAGCTGGGTGCGCTCGAGAAAGCGTTTTGCCGCATCGAGCCCGCCGGCCAGCACCGCGGTCACCATGCCGCCATAACCTTTCATCTGGCGCCCGGCGAGTTCGTGCTGGGGATGGCTGCTGTGTCCCGGAAAATAGACCCGGCCGATCTTGTCATGCCCCGCCAGAAAGTCGGCGATCTGGACCGCGTTTTCGCAATGGCGTTCCATGCGCAGCGGCAAAGTCTTGAGCGCCCGCAGCACCAGGAAACTGTCGAACGGACCCGGCACGCCGCCAACGGCGTTCTGCAGATAGGCGATACGGTCACCCAGATCGTCGAACCGGCTGGCGCCTGAAACCACCGCGACACCGCCCACCACGTCGGAATGGCCGTTGAGATATTTGGTCGCCGAATGCACCACGATGTCGATGCCCCAGTCGATCGGGCGCTGCACATAGGGGCTGCAGAAGGTGTTGTCGCAGACCGAAATCAGATTGTGCCGCCGCGCGATGTCGGCCACCGCCTCAAGGTCGATCACCTTCAACAGCGGGTTGGTCGGCGTCTCGACCCAGATCATTTTGGTTTCGGGCCGGATCGCCGCTTCCACCGCTTTCAGGTCGGCAAAGTCGATGAACGTGAAGTCGAGGCCGGCGGAGCGCTTGCGGACGTTTTCGAACAGCCGGTAGGTGCCGCCGTAAAGATCGTCGCCTGCGATCACGTGGGCGCCGGTGTCGAGCAGTTCCAGGATCGTGCCCGAAGTTGCCATGCCCGAGCCGAAGGCGAAGCCGGCCTTGCCGTTCTCGAGATCGGCGACGCAATCCTCCAGCGCCTTGCGCGTCGGGTTCTGAGTGCGCGAATACTCGTAGCCCTTGTGCACGCCCGGACTGTCCTGCACATAGGTGGACGTCGCATAGATCGGCGTCATGATGGCGCCGGTCACCGGGTCGGGCCGCTGTCCGGCATGGATGGCCCGGGTTGAAAACCCCTGGCGGTTCTTCGTCATGATGGTTCCTGTTCCTTTGAAAGGCCGCGGTTCAATCGACCCTGGCGCCGTGCAGGCGCATGTGGTTGAGCACGTCTATCTTGGTGATCAGCCCCTGGAAGCGCCCGTCATGGAGCACCGGCACCACCATGCCACGGCTGAGAATGAGCAAAACCCGCTCGAGGCTTTCATCAGCGTCCACGGTGCGCAGGTCGCGGGTCATGACATTGTCGACGGTGCCTTCGAAAGTACCATTATTGTCGTAGACCTGCATCAGCAGGTCCTCTTCGTCGAGGATGCCGACGATCTTGTCGTCCTCGATCACCGGCACCTGGCTGATGTCGTATAGCTTCATCTGCTTGTAGGCCTCCTCGAGACCGGTCGTGGGCAGCGTGGTGACCGCCTGACGCTCGGCGTGCTTGCGCGCGATCAGGTCGCGCAGGTCGCCACGGTGCGGCGTATCCATGAAGCCGTTGTCGATCATCCAGAAGTCGTTGAACATCTTGGAGAGGTACTTGTTGCCGCTGTCGCAGACGAAGGTGACGACGTTTTTCGGCTCCGTCTGCTCGCGGCAGTACTTTAGCGCGGCTCCGATAAGGGTGCCCGAAGAGGAGCCCGCGAGCAGGCCCTCGCTTGCCAGCAATTCGCGAGCAATATCGAAGGCTTCCTTGTCGTTGACCGTATATGCCTTCTTCACCGCCGACATATCGGAGACGGGCGGGATGAAGTCCTCGCCAATCCCCTCCACCATCCAGGAGCCGACGTCGGAACTGATCTCGCCGGTGTCGATATAGTGTTTGAGGATCGAACCTTCCGGGTCCGCCAGCACCATTTCGGTTTCCGGACAGGCCTTGGCGAAGAACCGCGACAGGCCGGTGATCGTGCCCCCCGAACCGACACCGCAGACAACCGCGTCCGGTTTGACGCCGAAGGCCTCGCACTGCGCGAGGATTTCCGGCCCCGTTGTCTCCTCGTGGGCCTGCGGATTGGAGTCATTGGCGAACTGGTTGATGAACAGGTAGCCGTGCTCCTTCGACAGACGCTCGGCGACATCCTGGTAGTATTCGGGATGGCCCTTGCCCACATCGGACCGGGTGATGCGCACATCGACACCCATGGCCCTGAGATGAAACACCTTCTCCTGCGCCATCTTGTCCGGCACCACCAGGATCAGCTTGTAGCCCTTCTGGCCGGCGACCAGGGCGAGGCCAAGCCCGGTGTTTCCGGCGGTTGCCTCGATGATCGTGCCGCCCGGCTTCAGGTCGCCGGACGCTTCTGCCGCCTCGATCATCGACCTGCCGATCCGGTCCTTGATCGAACCGCCCGGGTTCTGGTTTTCCAGCTTGAGAAACAGGCGGCACGGCCCGCAGTCGATTTTCGACACCTCGTGGAGCGGAGTATTGCCGATGGCATCCATGACGGAGCCGTATGTGGCGAGATCAGCGTGCATTGCGGTCACCCTGTCAGGAGTTGTGTGGGTCTGGAATGTTGTGGCAACTGGCGCGGGCGAGTTCAAGTGCGGAAATTTCGGCGACCCCTCACCCGAACACCGGCAACCAGGTTGGATCCTGTTCCGCCGGCCAGTGACCGAGCAGTTCCGCGGCACGGTGCGCGGCATCGAGACCGCTCAAATAGGCGCCGTGACAGGTCGAGAAATACTTTGCGCTGGTCGCCTCGCCCGCGAAGTAGATCCGTTCAGATGCCGGTTCGCGCAGGACGGCCCGGGCGCCGACCTTGCCCGGGCTCACCGCCGAGTATCCGCCGCGCACATATGGATCGGTCGACCAGCTTGTTGCCGCCGTGTCGACCACCATCGACGGAATGCTTGAACCGTATGCCGAACCAAGTGCGCTCAGCACATAATCGATCATCTGCGCCTCGCCGGCTTCAGCCAGATCCCGCGCCAGGTCGCCGCCGATATGAGCAACCGCCAGCGGCCGGCCATTGGGTATGATTTCGAACTGTATGTGACGGGCATCGTCGCCGCCGCCGCTAAGACTGACCCGCGTGGTTTCAGAGAAACCGAAGGGATCGCTTTTCAGGCTCAAGGCAATCTTCTCGGCATACCCGAGATTGATACTGTCGAGGGCGGTTGTCACGTCATCGGACAGCGACGGATCGAACTCAATCATGCCCGACCGCAGAACCTCCGTCGAAACCGTTATGATTGCAGCGCCGGCGACCACCATGGTGTCGTCGCGCCCCTCGACTTCCACGCGGCCATCGCGAATGCCGATGCGGTTGACTTCGCAGCCGGTGCGCACCGGCAGGCCACGCGCCATGTGTTCAAACAGCGCACCGACGCCGCCCGAAACGGCGAGAGACACGTTTGTATCCTCATATCGCGAGTAGCCCAGAGCGGATATGTTTTCAGGTTCGTTGGCGCGAAACTGCGTGACCCGGTCGCGCATCAGCCGCGCCCATTCACCGTCCTGGTCGAGTATGTCGGCGATGGCGACATCCTCGTCAGCCGCCGCGATGCGCGCGAACCCGTCGGCGACGAAACTGCGGGCGGACGCCAACTCAGCGTCGCTCGCCCATCGGTCCCCCAGATGGATGGCGCTCATCCATTCCGAGGTTTCCTTCTCATAGGGGTGGTCGAGCCGGTCGGCCAGCGTGCGCAGCGGATTGACGTCGGCCGAATAGAACCAGTGGCAGCCGCGGTCCCACGGCCGGCCAAATGTATCCACGTCCGTAAAGGCGCGGCCGCCGACCCGGTGGTTGGCCTCGAGGATAAGATAGGGAACTCCCAGTCTCGAAAGCGCAAGTGCCGCCCCGATGCCCGCCGCGCCGGCACCGACGATGACAACATCTTCTTCCTTGATGATCATGGCTGCCCGGCCCCGGAGCGATCGTAGATCACAACCGAGAAATTTGCACTGTCCAGCTCACCAGCCGCGCACAGCCGCCGGCATGTCTCGGACCAGTCATCGGGATCGAGCGAAGGAAACCTTGTGTCCCCATCTGCGCGCATATGCACCTCGGTCAAGTAAACGCGATCGGCGAATTCAAGCGTCTGCCGGTAGATTTCACCTCCGCCTATAACACAAATCTCATCGACCCCAAGGCTTTCCGCATACTGACGTCCAAGCGCCAGGGCAGCCGACACGTTTGGGGCAACCAGCACGCCGTCAGGACAATAGTCCGTCTTTCGGGTCACCACTATGTTGTCGCGGCCGGGCAGCGGGCGACCGATCGCCTCATGGGTCTTGCGGCCCATGATAACCGGCTTGCCCATGGTCGTCTGCTTGAAGTGCTTCAAGTCGGATGGCAGGTGCCAGGGCATGCCTCCGTCAGCGCCGATGACGCCGTTCTCGGAAACCGCAACCACAATGGAAATCCGCATCGGCGCTTATCCCGCGGCCGCCCGGCGCGGGCTCATACGGCGACCGGCGCGGCGATATGCGGATGCGCCTCGTATCCAATCAGCTCGAAGTCCTCAAACTCAAACGCATCCAGTTCCGACCGTTCCGCCTTCACCACGAGTTTCGGCAAGGGCAGAGGCTCGCGTTCCAGTTGCGCGTCGGCCTGTTCGAGATGATTGAGATAGAGATGGGCGTCGCCGAAGGTGTGCACGAAGTCGCCGACGCGCAACCCGGCCACGTGGGCAACCATATGGGTCAGCAATGCGTAAGACCCGATATTGAACGGCACCCCGAGGAAGATGTCGGCGCTGCGCTGATAGAGCTGGCACGACAGGCGTCCATCGGCGACATAGAACTGAAACAGGCAGTGACACGGCGGCAGGGCCATGTCCTCGACATCCGCCGGGTTCCAAGCGCTGACGATATGGCGCCGCGAATCGGGGGTGGTCCTGAGGCCGTCCACCAGCAATTTGATCTGATCGATGGCGCGGTCGCCCGGTGCCGGCCAGGAGCGCCACTGATGACCGTATACCGGTCCCAGATCGCCCGCTTCGTCCGCCCAGTCATCCCAGATGGACACGCCATGTGCGTTCAGATATCCGATATTGGTGTCGCCGCGCAGAAACCACAACAGTTCGTAGATGATCGATTTGACATGCAGGCGCTTGGTCGTCACCAGCGGAAACCCCTGCGACAGATCGAAACGCATCTGATGGCCGAACACACTGAGGGTTCCGGTTCCGGTCCGGTCGCCCTTCTGCGTTCCTTCATCCCTCACCCGTCGCATGAGGTCCAGATATTGCTGCATTACTGATATCCCGGTGATTCCCTGCCGCCCTATGATATCTCCATGAGGCCCCCCGTGGGAACCGATTCAAGTGGCCTGATTCACGACTTGTTAAGTGTGCCACGCCCCAATTCAGCCCTAACCTTTTCTTAAGCTAGAAAAACGCCTATATTGAAGTTGCCGGCTCTCGAGTCGGCTATGGCGATAAACGACCGTCGAAATAAACCATTCGGACCCGGGGGCGGTACCCGGCACCTCCACCATTTCTCACATTTGTTCGCAAATGGTGCTTTCTGGGGGTGAAATAGGATCGACGAGGGTGTAAAGGGCGTGTTTTTGCTCGGCATGGTACCGCCGTTATCGGGCCACTATAGTAGTTGCAAACGACAACTATGCTGAGGCCAGCCTCGCTGCGTAATGCAGCGCGACTGCCGAAATTGAAGCCCTAGGCCGTCAGCCGGTCTAGGCGGGGTTCGAGGGCACCTGGCAACAGAAGCCCTCACTTACTTTGTTCGACGCTGGACGTCGGCGAATGAGTGGGATTGGGGATTTAGTGCAAATTCCATTGATGTAGCGAGTAGGTAGACTCACGAGACGCCGGGATTGCCATGGCCGAAGACTTGATGCGGTACGATTTGTTGGCCCAAGACGCTTTGCGGGGGGTGGTGCGCTTTGCGCTCAAGCGCGTCGAAAGGGACGGCCTGCCCGGGGAGCATCACTTTTACATCGCCTTTGATACGACCGCACCCGGTGTGCGGGTTTCCGAACGCGTGCGAAAACAATACCCTCAGGAGATGACAATCGTCCTGCAGCATCAGTACTGGGGACTGGAAGTCACCGAAGACCGTTTCCAGGTCGAGCTGAGTTTCGACAACATTCCGGAAAAGCTGACGGTGCCGTTCGTCGCGATCAATGGGTTCTTTGATCCGAGCGTCCAGTTCGGTCTGCAGTTCGAGGCCGGTGAAGCCAACGAAAACGCCGTTCTGGACGAAAGCGCGGGCACCGTGAACGATGACGACGAGCAGGCCGCCCTGGCCGTCGGCGACATGACCGAGGGCGCCGACATGGGTGATACCGCGTCCGCGGAACCCGAGGCGGAAACCGCCGAGCCGGAAACAGAAGCGGAAAAGGTCGTTCAGTTGGACGCCTTCCGCAAGAAGTAGCCCCCAAGACCCGACATTCAAGCCGACGCAGCAGCGTCTTTGCGCACCCCATTTTCGGGCTGGCCGCTTGTGTGCAGTGCCACTTTCTCCATCAATTCGCGCAGATCGATCGGCTTCGTCAGACAATCCGTCATGCCCGCCGCCAGATAGCTGTTGTGTTCCTTGGCTGCTGAGTTCGCGGTGAGTGCGATGATTGGCATGCTGGCAAACCTGCCCCCCCGGCTGCGTATCGCGCGCGTGGCGCCAACGCCGTCCAGTTCGGGCATTCGTATGTCCATCAGCACCGCGTCATAGTGCCGCTCCTGCACCTGTTCGACCGCTTCCCTGCCATTGCTGACAATGTCGACCACATAGCAGGTCCGGTCGAACATTGCCGTGATCACATGTTGATTGATGGCATTATCTTCCGCCAGCAGAAGTCGAAACGTCCGGTCCTTGGAGCAACGATCCTCAACCGCCTCCGTGGCCGGACGCGGTTCGGGCTGCTCCATGGACCGCGGGCACGGCAGGACAACCGTGAATGTCGCTCCGTCGCCAGGTGCGCTCTCCACACTGATGCGCCCACCCATCAACTCGGTCAACTGCTTGCAGATCGCCAGCCCCAGACCGGTGCCGTCATGGCGCCTGCTCGCCGAACTGTCCGCTTGTGTGAATTTGTCGAAGATCATCCGTTGATCGGCCGGGCTGATGCCAACGCCTGTATCGCGCACGGCGATCTCAATCAGCTCCGGATCGTGCGTCTCGGCACACTCAACCACGCCGATCTCAACGGTGCCTTCCTGCGTGAACTTGATGGCATTGCTGATGAGATTGGACAGCACTTGTCGGATGCGTTTTTCGTCCGCCAGGAGTGCGCTGTCGGGGCAACCATCGAGAGTGGCGATCAACTGAACGCCCTTTTCCAGCGCTTGCGGCCGCCAGAGTTCGGTGAGCTGGCGCACCAGCGAATCCATCCTGAACGGCGCCGCCGCGATATCGATGTGCCCAGCCTCGATTTGCGAGAAGTCCAGCACCTCATTCAACAACTCAAGCAGCGTGTCCGCCGATGTTTCGACAATCGCCAGCCGCGAGCGTGCCTCGTCGTTCGGCGCGGTTTTCTGCATGACGCGGACCATGCCGAGGATGCCGTTCAAAGGCGTGCGAATCTCATGGCTGATCGAAGCGAGGAACTCGGACTTCGCATCGTTTGCGGCATCCGCAAGACGTCGCGCCTCCTCAAGTTCGGTCTGAGCGTTTTTCAGCTCGGTGATATCGGTCAGTGTTCCGATGAACGCGGCGGTGTTGCCCTGTTCATCCTCGTCCACCTTCATCGCCTGGTCCAGCACCCAGACCACCGAACCATCACGGTGGACAAAGCGGTACTCGCAACGCGAAATGCCGGACTTGACGGCTTCCTCCCACTCTTTGACGACCGCATCGCAGTCGTCCGGATGGATCATCGCGTCCCAGTCGGCGGCGGTAATGTTCTGAACATCAGCACCGAGAATGTCGCGAAACCGCTCATTCGCGTAGATGATGTTCGCTTCTGCATCAGAATGGTAGATGCCCGACGGAGCGATCTGAGTCAATTGACGGTACTGCTGGCGGCTGGCGGCAAGGGCTCTCGTTGCCTTGCGCACCTCTTCTGAAAGCCGCTGCGGCCAGCGCAGAAGTCCCGCGATGATCAGTCCGGCGGCGATCGCAAGCGCGATGCCGATCAGCCACAGCTGCGTGCGGCCCGACCAGTGTCCCGGCCACATGGCCTTCGCTTTGGCGCCGAGAACCCAGCTCCCCGAAGGCAGCATCACCTTGACGCTCTGCGGCGTTCCATCAAAGAGTGCGGCTTCTCCAAAGAACACTTCGCCGGCCTCGCCAAGGCCGTCCTTGCCGCGCAGTGCCAGTTCGAACTCGAAATCCCCGTCCAGCAGCCCGGCGCTCCGCAACAGAGGCTCAACATCCAACAGTATTATTGCGAGCCCCCAGAATTGCTCGCGTTCGGGAGCAACTGCCGGAAGATAGACCGGCATACTTCCGGCGATGACGACGCCGCCCTGGCGCGGTGAAAACGGGCCGGTAACGACGTATTCGCGGCTTTTGACCGCCCGCATGACCGCGGACCGGTGGACGGGATCGCCTAGCAGATCGTGGCCTCGCACCTGCGCATTCAGCTCAGGGCGTGTCAGGTAGGCCACCACCCCATTCGGGGCAAGTTGCATGCTTCGGATGCCGATGAAACGCCGATCAAGTGCACCGGCGAAGCGGTTGAAATCTTCTTCCGTGAACTCCGGATTCGTCCTGACGAATGCGTCAAGCCCCCACGCCAGGTGCAGGCGGCCGTGGAGCGTTTCTTCCAACCTCTGGCCGTGTGTGTGGAGCCACGCCTCAATACGCTTGTCTCGCGCATGCAGTGCCTCGCGGTAATCGATGATCGCGACGCAAACGAGCACGAGCAACGCTGTCAAAGCGCCGAACACTATTGGGAGCTGCCGACGTGCCACCAACCCGAAACCCCGGAATCCGAAAGTACCCGCCCCAAAATCCTTACTGTGATGGCACAATTCGATTTACAAACACTTAGGATGGGTGTTTGTCGTACCGGGCCTGCATTTCCGGCGCCGCCGAATACCATTTGGCCCAACACCATGAAGTGCGACACCACATCGCCGTTCAGCGGTCAAAAAACACGCCGAACAAGAACGAAATGGCGGTATGGTTGAGGTCGGGGCTAAGAATTGCAACGCATATGACCGACACTTTCGCTTCCCAGACACAATCTCCCTACCGACCCATTCGTCAATGGCGGCGCAGCAAGCGCCTGCACAAGCTGCTTTACAACCATCTCGGCCTCCCGTTGCATACATCGGAAGCCGCAATCCGTACCCTCAAGTTTGCCTTGAACCCCGCCCAGGTACGCCTGCGTGAGCGGCTTGCCGTCGATCTGCCGGCCACCGAGCAGGATGCAGAACTCGAACGCGAAGGTTATCTCCAGCTCGCGCCCGATCAGTTCAGCATGTTGCCTCAGGCCCTCGCATCGTGTTCAAGGGCCTTTGAAGTCTCGGTTCGCAGCGGCGCCGTACACGACGCACAGGCGGAGGGCCCGAAGGAGTTCCTTGTCTCCATCATAAGAGACGAGGAGGCCTATCAGCATAACGGCCTCATGGAACTTGCGGTGTCCAGTCCGGTCCTGCGGCTTGCCTCCAAGTATCTGGGTTCGGTTCCAATGCTGAGCGGTATCCGCCTTTGGTGGTCGCCCCCAAATACGTCGGAGATCGACAGCCAGCTGTATCACTGTGACCGCGAGGATCAGAGGCAGTTGAAGGTGCTCCTCAACATATCGGACACGACCCATAAAACCGGACCTTTCACCCTTATTCCCGCGGGCATTTCGGAACGGGTGAAATCGGAGGTCGGATACAGTTACAAGCGATACAGGCTGACCGACGAAGAGGTCTGGTCGACGGAAGATCAGACCCAGGCCGTGCCGCTGACCGGACCGAGTGGTTCGGCCTATTGTGTGGACACGTCGCGGTGCCTCCACTTCGGCTCCCGCCAGAACAGCGAGCCGCGCCTCTTGTTGATGGTGCAGTATACCCGGTACCTGGCACCGAACGTCACCCTGCCCTCATGGCTGCCGGACCGCTCCGCCGCTCCGATGGAGCTAGACGAGTTGCAACGGCTGGCCCTCGGCCTAACCGCCGCCTGACGCCTCGGGAACAAGCCATCCCCTGTACCGCACGAGCCGGCCCAGCATCGGCAGTGCCAGATCGACATGGAAGTTAAAGCGGTCATCGCCGTCATGCTCGAACACCTCGATCTTCGGCAACGCGAAGGATGGCAGAGGTACACCAAGACACCAGCCGCCGGAGAGGTTCAGATGCAGCTTTCCGTCGCGGACGGTAACCGCCATTGCGAATGCCATCGGGCCGAAGCGCTCGATCAACAACCCTTCGCGGCGGCCGGTCCCCAGTTCCTGGGTGCTGTAAAACCGCCTGCCGGCAAAACTGCGGTCCCACACTTCGTGGCGCGGGGTCGTCGTGAACACAACCGTCACCGCCACGTTTTCGCCTGCCGGCGGGAAACCGAACAGCCAGCCCAGCAAACCGACGACCGGACCGGTGCCGCGCTCAATTCTGGCAAATCCGTGTGCTGTCAGACTGTCGTGGACATCATGCATGTCCTGTATCGCGCCCGGTAACAAGGCGTAGTCCGGTCCCAGCAACCGGCGATAGAGCGGTTCAGTCATGGTCAGATCCAGCCGCGTTGCTGGTTCCGCTTCGCAGTTCGGTCCGGATGTCGAATTTGGAGAAGAACGGGTCGAATTCGCCGAGCTCGAGCTCACCTGTGCAGGCGCGCGCACCGGGTGCCGGCCCCAGGCCACGCAACACTTTGTCGATGATGGCCGCAGCCGCAAGGGTCGGGATAAAGGGTCCGTGATCTCCCTCGGCGATGAGCGTCCACTCGGCCGCATTGCGGCGCGCGTCGTCACCACGTCCGATGATGCGCACATACATCCCGCCTCGCTTCACGCCCGAGGGCATCCAGCGCGCCGCCTTGTCCAGCAGCGGCGCCAGAAAGCCGGCCCGGCGCATCAGCCCGAGGCGCACCAGCCAGGCAAGCGCCCACATACCGTAGTGATTGATCGCCGGTTCCAGCGCCGCTCCGAAACGAACCGACCGGACACCGGGATAGGCCGCCGGCCAAAGAGCGAGATCGGGGACATCGCACAGGGAGAAGTTGCGGCGATTGAGCGGATCCACACCACAGACGTGGATTTGGTGTGACCGCAGATCCGTCCAGCAGTGGCGCGCGCGCCACTGCCCTCCATCCAGCACAGCCACCTCCCGGCCGGCATAGCTCAATATGGCGCGAACCACGTTCGGCCCCATGATCGTGCCACCGGCAGGAGAAATTCCGATATCAATCCGGTCGATCCCGTCGACGCTGCCTTTCAACGCCCTGATTGCCGCACCGGACAGCGCCGGCACAGAACTTGCGCCGGACAACACGAACACGCCCTTTGCGCTGGCGGCTTCGTCGAACCGGTCGATACCGCAAACAAAGTCCCGGGAATCGGCGAGATCCAGATAGTTGATCCCCAGCTCGATGCATGTTTCGACCAGCGCAAACGGGTTGTCCCCGTAAAGTTGAAAGGGCCCGGCGGCATCGACCACGATGTCCGGGGCATGTTCACGCAACACCGCGCTCGACGATTGCGATCGATCCATCACGACCGGCGCCACGGTGCCGGCCCTGCCCTCGCAGAACGCCCGCGCCCGTTCCAGCGATCTTCCGGCAACCAGGATCCGCTCCAGCGAGGTGTCCTCCAGAAGCTCGACAAGGCGCCTGCCGAAACCGCCGTAACCGCCAACGATCAGCACGGAACGCGCATTGGCGTTCATGACAGGAACCGGCCCGCATCTTCCGGCGCAGGCAGGAAGCAGGTCTCACGCCGCCCAAAGAACCGGTATCGGTTGCGGGCCACATAATTGTAAATCAAATCGCGCAGCCCCTTCGGCACAATCCGCAAGGCGGCCGCCAGTGACCAGGGCGGGCCAATCAGCGACATGAGTTTCAGCGCCGCATCGCTGCGAAAATGAGCGACGCCGTCATACAGCAGCACAAATGTTTCGAAATCTCCATCGTCAAGCCTGTAGTGGCGGTAAAGAGCCCGGCCAAGGTCGGATTGCGCTGCCACAAAATTGCACCTTTTGTGGCGATCATGCCGCAGAACAAAGGCGGCCGAGTGCGAACACATCACGCATTCGCCGTCGAACACCAACACCGGGTTCGTGTCCGGAAAGTCAGGAACATCGCCATCATGACGATAGCTGTATGCAGGTCTGTTCACCGCCGCTCCGGATGACATTTCAATTTAAGCCGCTATCATCGCCGGCATGATTCGGCCGCCTCAACCGCACACTTGACATTCAACAGGTCACACCAAGTGATACTCCTTCGAAGTTGTTTCCGCAAAGGCCTCGCCGCAGCCATCGGCCTCGCTGTTTCCGCGGTGGTTAGCGTGGCGCCCGTCACGGCTGAAAGCGTAGTGGACCAGAACCATCCCCTGCCGCGCGCGAAACCGGCGCGCGACACCAAACCCGCCAAGCAGTTGTTCGGCGCTCAGGCCTTCCCGGCAAAACTCCCGGCCAGCTCGCACGGCTCGTATTCCAGGGGATGCCTGGCAGGCGCTGAAATGCTCGAGCAGGACGGACCTGCCTGGCAGGTCATGCGGCTGTCGCGCAACCGCAACTGGGGCCACCCGAACCTGGTCGCCTATATCCGGCGGCTCGCGGTCGATGCCAAGCGGCTGGACGGCTGGCCCGGACTGCTGGTTGGTGATCTGGCGCAGCCCCGTGGCGGCCCGATGATCTCCGGCCATGCCAGCCATCAGATCGGTCTCGATGCCGATATCTGGATGCTGCCCGCGCCCAACCGGCAATACAGCCTGAAAGAGCGCGAGAACGTCAGCTCGATCTCGATGATCAGGGGACCTTACAAGATCAACAAGAAGACCTGGACGGATGGGCACGGCAAATTGCTGCGCCGCGCCGCCTCCTATCCGGAGGTGGCGCGCATTTTCGTCCACGCCGCCATCAAGAAGCAATTGTGCGAATGGGCCACCGGCGACCGGTCCTGGCTGCGCAAGGTGAGACCCTGGTACGGCCATCACTATCACTTCCATGTGCGGCTTGCCTGCCCGGATGACAACAAGGGCTGCCGCGACCAGAGCGCGCCTCCGCCGGGCGACGGCTGCGGCGCGGAGCTGTCCAACTGGCTGAAGCCGAGGCCCAAGCCGAAGAAGCCTGTCAAACCAGCAAAACCGCCGAAAAAGAAGCCGCCAATCACGCTCTCGGCACTGCCGCGGGAGTGCCGCGTTGTGCTGGATGCGGAATGATCTGACCGTCAGAAGGCCCGCCAGATCAGCGACACGCCAAGAACCAGCAAAACCGCCAGCACCAGAGTGCGAAACACTTCGGGATCAAGCCGCCGGCGCAGCACCGTGCCGAGCTTGACGCCGCCGAGCGCCGGCACAATGCCGGCGACCGAAAGGGCAAGCTGTTCGAGACTGAAAAGGCTGAGCGTGGAAAGCCCCGCGGCCATCGCCAGGCTCGACAACGTGAACGAGCAGTTGATCGCCTGCACCAGACGGTTGGGATCGAGCGGCCGCGCCAGCATGTACGGCAGCAGGGGGATCACCTGCGTGCCGGTAACCCCGTTCACAAGTCCGGTCAGAAACCCCGTGGGCGCCGCCAGGGGCCGTTCCCAGTGTTCCGCCAGATGCCCCTGCCGGCCGGTCAGCGCATAGACCGCATAAACGCACAGCACGGCGCCGAGGGCCGCAGCCGCGGTGGCGCCGTCGATACGGTCGAGCAGTGCAAGTCCGGCGATGATGCCTGGTACGAGAGCGCTGTAGAGGAGCCAGAACCGCTTCACGGTTTCGCGAAAATGCCCCGCGTCGCGCATCACCGTGAGATTGCTCACGAGTGACGGAACGATGACCAGAGGCAATGCTTCCTTCAACCCCGCCGCCATCACCAGAAACGGCAGGCAGGCGGTCGAGAAGCCAAGTCCCGTGGTTCCCTTGACCAGCCCCGCCACCAGGTAGGCAAGCAAAGCGACGATGATGAGGGTGGTGTCCAACGAACCGGGACCTTTCGGATCAGAGCCCGCTTTGTAGTTCACCCGGCAGGTCTTGAGAAGCTCCGCGGCACTGCTTGCGGCGCAAACTCTCTGGCAGCGCGGCAGGCCGCATGCTAGAGCGTGTGGAACAATTGCCCTTCTCCATCCGACGTTGCCACGGACCTGCACAATGACCAAAACCCGAACAGAAACCGATTCATTCGGCCCCCTCGAAGTTCCCGCCGACAAGTACTGGGGCGCGCAGACGCAACGCTCTTTGGGAAACTTCAAGATCGGCACGGAAACCATGCCGCCTCCCCTGGTCCGCGCCCTTGGTGTCATCAAACGCGCCGCGGCCCTCACCAACAATGATCTCGGTAATCTCGAGGACGACATTACCCGGGCGATTACCGCTGCCGCCCAGGAAGTGATCGATGGCGCACTCGACGACAACTTCCCGCTGGTCGTCTGGCAGACCGGATCCGGCACCCAGTCGAACATGAACGCCAACGAAGTGATCTCCAACCGCGCCATCGAACTGCTCGGCGGCGAGATGGGCTCCAAGGTTCCGGTGCATCCCAACGATCACTGCAACCGCTCGCAATCGTCCAACGACACTTTCCCGACGGCCATGCACATCTCCACGGTCGAGGAACTCCACCATCGCCTGCTGCCGGCGCTGACCCATCTGCGCGACGCCGTTGCCGCCAAGGCGCAGGCCTGGGCGGGCATCATCAAGATCGGCCGCACCCATCTGCAGGACGCCACCCCTCTCACGCTCGGCCAGGAGTTTTCCGGCTATGTCGCCCAACTCGACCTGGCGGGCGCCCGGGTCAAGGACACGCTGCCGCGGCTCTATCCGCTCGCCCAGGGCGGTACGGCGGTCGGCACCGGCCTCAACACGAAACCTGATTTCGCGGAAAAGTTCGCCGCCCACGTTGCCGACGTCACCGGCCTGCCTTTCATCACCGCCGCCAACAAGTTCGAGGCACTTGCCGCCCATGATGCCATGGTCGAGATTTCCGGCGTCCTCAACACCATTGCTGTCGGACTGTTCAAGATCGCCAACGACATCCGCCTGCTCGGTTCGGGCCCACGTTCAGGCCTCGGCGAGCTTTCCCTGCCCGAGAACGAGCCCGGCTCGTCCATCATGCCCGGCAAGGTCAATCCGACCCAGTGTGAGGCCATGACAATGGTCTGCGCCCAGGTGATGGGCAACCACGTTGCGGTTTCCACCGCCGGCAGTCAGGGGCATTTCGAGCTCAACGTTTTCAAGCCGGTGATGATCTACAATGTGCTTCAGTCGATCCGCCTGATCGCGGATGCCTGCGTCAGCTTCACCGACAATTGCGTCGTCGGGCTCGAGGCCAATGAGGACACCATCGCAGAGCTCATGCAACGGTCTCTCATGCTGGTGACTGCACTGGCGCCGACGATCGGCTACGACAAGGCAACCGAAGTCGCAAAGACGGCACACAAGAACGGCACCACCCTGCGCGAGGAAGCCTTGAATCTGGGATATGTCACGGAAGAGGAATTCGACGCCGTCGTCCGTCCTGAAGACATGCTCGGGCCGAAGTGAAGGCAGGTGGCGGCGTAACGCAAACGCTGCGCCAAACATAACGGCGGCCGAATGCAATGCGGGTACTCATTCTGGGAGCGACGGGCTCAATTGGCGGCGCGGTGACGGACGAGCTCCTGGCTCATGGCCACGCCGTAAGCGCACTAGCACGTTCGGAGGCGTCGGAGCGAGAGCTGAACGGCAAGTCCGTCGAGACAATTCGGGGCGACATTCGGGACCCGGAGCCTTGGAGCGGCATCGTGCATGATGTGGACGCCATCATTCACGTGGCCGCGACATTCACCGACGATATGGGAGATGTCGACCGGGCATTGCTCGAAGCGCTGACGGGACAGGCGCGCAAAGCCAAAGGCCGGATCCGGTTTCTCTACACCGGGGGCTGCTGGCTGTACGGGGCGACCGGAAACACGGTGGCGACCGAGGAAACGCCCCTCGACCCGATACCGTCATTCGCCTGGATGGAGGCGAACGCCCGGAT
>JAJFHL010000192.1 GCA_021775615.1 Hyphomicrobiales bacterium | reverse complement strand
GCTTTCAGGTGCCGTTCGCGGAGCGCATTCGCCGCGAGGCCGGGATCGCAACCATGGCGGTTGGATTTCTCTGGGAGCCGGAGTCCTGCGACGCAGTGATCGCCGGGGGCCGCGCCGATATGGTGGCGCTGGCCCGCGAATTGCTGGACGATCCGAACTGGCCGTTGCACGCCGCCGCGCGGCTGGGTGCCGACGAGAACCATGGGCTATGGCCGCCCGAAGCGGGGTGGTGGCTGATGAAACGCGCCCGGCTGGCGGAGAAGCTTGGCCTGCGTTGACGGATCCGGGCCGCGTCTCAAGTGACAGGGCTGGCTGTACACAGCAAGAGATCCTGCTAATGTAGCAGCGGGTTGACTAGGTGGTCGGGAACGGCGATTGAGCCTCACATATCGGTCGGCGCCTCAAGGAGAAGACGGCAAAGCAGCGGCTGGTCGTGTGAATCCGCCGGGCGGACCTGCTAATTTGCTATGCAACCGTGAAACTCACACACAAACTCCATCTCGCATTCGCGGTCATTATGGTGCTGGCACTCTCCAGCGCCGTCGTTGCTATCTGCAGCACACAGCACATCGCGTATCTGCAGCAGCGCGCCAATCTCTCGCATCAGGTCTATGAAGGATACCTGTCCCTGTCTCTTCACACCTATCAGCTGTTCAAGGAGCACGGGGACAGGCTTATGTCCGGTGAGGGCGAGCCCAGCATCGATGCGAAGCGCATTCCGGACCTGATACAAGCGGATCTCGACGCGATTCGTGCCGCAACTGCACGGGAAATCGAACTCGTGGGTTACGAAGAAGTGCACGAGCTCGGACGCCTTCAAAATATAGAAAACGCCATCACCGTTCTGCTGGCAGAGTACCAGTCGACATTCGAGGATCACGGTGATCGGAGCGTCGTCGAAAACTGGACGCTTCTCAAAGGCACTCTGGACGAACAGTTCGATATGAAATTCGAAGAGCTGATCAAAGCCGCAACCGACGATGAAGCGGCGGAGGCGGCACTGGCCAACGCGGAATCACGTGAACTGGCCCAGTTTCACCAGATGCTTGCCGTGCTGTTCGCCCTCATCGGATCTGCCGGAATCGCTCTTTGCTTCACGTCTCTGGCCCGGGGTTTCAAAAATCCCATCGCGCGGGTGCTTGAAGGCACGTCGGCATTTTCCGCCGGCAATTTGCTGCATCGCATCGAGGCGGAGGGCGGCCCGGAGTTTGCCGAAATCGCGGACGCACTGAACAACATGGCCGAAGAAATCGCAGCACGGGAACGGGCCTTGTCGGAGACAAATTCTGGTCTCGATCGCGCGGTTGCCGAGCGCACCGAGGAGCTTGCGAGCCTGCTGGACGCCCTGCAGCGGGCAGAGGCGAACCGGCGCCGTCTTCTCGCCGATGTCAGCCATGAACTGCGCACGCCGCTGACCATCATACGCGGCGAGGCGGATATCGCGCTGCGGGGCGCAGAAAAGCCCGCCGAGAACTACCGTTTTGCTCTTACGCGCACACGCGACATGGCCATTCACACCGAGCAACTTGTGGACGACCTGCTGTTTGTGGCGCGAAAGGAGGCCGGTGAGGTTCGATTGAACACCAAACGTTTCGACCTGGTTGGACTGATGCGCAATACCGCCGATTCCGTGTCCACCAGCGCGCGCGAAAATTTCGTCTCGATCAGACAGGAAGCTGATATGGAAGAGGCGACCATCTACGGCGATCCCGGGCGCATCCGGCAGGTGATCGCCATCCTCCTCGACAATGCACTGCGCTACGGCGACCAAGAGATCGTGATGCAGATCGAAGCCACTCCGTCGCAATACATCTTGCGGGTCAGCGATGACGGGCCGGGGATGACCGCCGAAGAGCAGGCGTCCGCATTCGAGCGTTTCTACCGCGGCCCCAACGCGACCGGCTCTCTCGCACACGGCGTTGGCCTCGGACTGCCCGTGGCGAAGTCGATCGTCGATGCGCATGGCGGCGACATATCGATCGAGAGCACTCTTGGCGCCGGGACGAGCGTTTCCGTGACCTTTGAGCGCCACGCCAAGCTTGTGGCGGTCGCATGAACATTCTGCTTGTCGAGGACGATGCGGGCATCTCCGACTTCATTCAGCGCGGTCTGAGATCGGAAGGGTGGACCGTGGTCGCGACCGAAAGCGGTGAAACCGCGCTCAACATGGTGGACGAATACGATTTCGATGTCGTGGTGCTCGACCTCCTGCTCCCCGGGCTCTCGGGGCGTGATGTCTGCAAGCATATGCGGGCGCAAAAAAACCATACACCGGTGTTGATGCTGACCGCGCTGGGCCGGGCGAGCGAACGCGTTGCCGGCCTGCGCGCCGGTGCCGACGACTACCTTGCAAAGCCGTTCGATTTCGACGAACTGGTCGCCCGCATCGAGGCCCTGCGCCGCCGCGCTTCGGCGTTTTCCTATCAGCAGTTCCGGCCTGTTGCAGCGGCCAGAAGCGACATCCAGCTGAACCGAACCTCGATGACCATCACGTCCGCGGGAAAGACTGTCGAAACCACCGCGACCGAGCGCGAACTGCTTCAGCTGTTTTTGAACAACCCGAGCCGGGCGTTGTCACGCGAGCGCATTCTCAACAGCGTTTGGGGCGCGAACTCCGATCCCATGACCAATGTGGTCGATGTCTATGTCGCACGCCTGCGCAAGAAGCTGACCGGATCACAGGCCAGCATCCGCACCGTGAGAGGCATCGGCTACCAGTTCGATCCGAAGTAGATCGCCAAGGCCTGCCGCCGTGTCACTCCTTGGCTGAGCTCTGCAGGATCCAGTGGCGGTCAAGCACGTCGATGGTGTCTTCGACGAATGTCACGAACCCCGCGCCGCTCATCGGAAAATGGAGATCGTACAGCGTGCGCAGGCATGCAATCGTTTTCGGCTCCACCAAGTCGGAAAACTCAACCAGAAAACTGTCAACCCGCCGCCCCGACAGAGACCGGCGCTCTACCGGCTCATCGAGGAGAATCTGTGCTTCGGTGAAACGTACGTCATTCGCGATGGCGTCGTAGCGCCGCCGGACGGCCGCCGCGCTGCCTTCAATGACCTCGAGACACCGCCGCCGGTCGCAGAACAGGATGCCCGTGACACCATCGGCATCATCGCCCGGGAAACCGTAGGTTTCGAATTCGCTGCGGAGCGACTCCGGGCTCATCTCGTCATTGCACAGGCTGACAATAACCATCAATTGCATCGTGGCTTGGATCCTCGCAGGTGGGCAGCCTGCACACCATGCCGCAGCAGGACGATCAGGCGTGCCGCCTGGGTGGCGACCGACAACATCACGGGCACTATAGATTTGTCAGTCAGCCGTGCATGAATGTCGCATTAAAATCAGAGGGTGCTAGAGCGGGATCAGGAAAAGTGGATGCCGGTTTTCCGTCCGATACCGCTCTAAAATATGACAAGCGATCACGTCTTATCGGCTTAGGTGAATCCACCTAAGCCGATCGTGATCTTTAGCGGGGTCAGGAAAAGTGGACACCGGTTTCCCGTCCGATCCCGCTCCAGAATATTGGAAGCGATCACGTTTTATCGACTTAGGTGATTCAACCTAAGTCGATCGTGGTCAGGTGCACAGCGCCACGGCCGCTTTCCCTGTTGCAGGGCACACAAAAAACTCCGCACCGGCCTCTTCCAGGGCGGTGCGAATGCAGGCGAGCGTTCCGCGGCGGACCGGCAGTCCGGCCTCGGTACGAACGATGGTTGCCTTGTTCACGTCGGACAATCTGGCCAGCTCCCGCACGGAAAGCCCCAGCCCATTCCGCGCCATGCGCACCTGTACCGGATCAATAATATCAGCGCGAACAAATGAGTAAGCAGGCATCGCGAAACAGTCGATATCAGGTGGCAGGAATTGGAGCGCAGACGCCACTGGCGCCATAGAGCCCATGGAACGAGAAAATTCGGTTTGGCCGCCGGGTGAACTTCCCCTGCGAAACAAATGCAGCCGTCATTTGCGTTTCCCCAAAAAACACAAGTGCGTACGATTCGCTCCCCAGCGCGCAAAAAGTACCACACTAGCGCGCGAACAAGAAGCGTCGGCCACGTGCGCGCCGAGGATTTTACCCGGAAAACGGTTGGTTTCGTATGAGGTGCTGCGCGACATCGTGTAGCGAGGCCATGATCGGGTGGCCGAACGCCCGCACCTCCTGCGCCGGAGGTACGAGATCGGGAATCTGGATGACCTGCAAGCCCGCGCCGAGCGCCGATCTCACCCCATTGTCGGAATCCTCCAGCGCCAGGCAGCGACCGGCGTCGAGACCGAGCCGCTGCGCCGCCGTCGCGTAGATTTCCGGATCGGGTTTGCCCTGGCTCACCTGGTCTCCGGCGACGACAAAGTCGAAATGCCCGAAAATCCCGGCGTTTGTCAGTTTGGTTGCCGCCAGCGTGTACGCGGTGGAGGTCGCCACCGCCATCGCTGTGCCGTGGGCGGCCAGCCGGTTCAGAAGTTCGCCCGCGCCGGCCTTCAGGGGCACCGGCCGCGCAAGCGCGTCGGCGGCGTATTTCTCGTCCCAAAGCGTCTGTATCCGATCAAGCGGAAACCCCGGTCCGTACCCGTCACGCAATATGCGTGTCGTCGCCGCCGCGTTGGTGCCGATGCACCTGAAATAGACCGCCTCGTCCGCCTCGACACCCACTTCCGCACAGGCGGCGCGGAATGCGCGCAATGCAATGCGCTCGGTGTCGAGCAGGAGCCCGTCCATATCGAAGATCACGGCATCGGGGGTCATCTCTGTCCTGCCCGGTTGTAAAGGCGGCGACCCTACTGCGGCGGCGCCGGGACGACAACATCTCACCGCACCCTAAAATCCACCGGCGAAGTGAGCGCAACAATGTTCCTGGAAGCTGGCGACAACGCCCTCGGCTTTCCGACCCTGCCTTTGCACGAGGACCACGCTGATGGGATCGACGTCTTCCGCGATCGGCACCGATGTCACAAGCCCGCCGTCATAGGTGGCCGCGTGCGCGGGCCTCATGACGCTCAGGGAGAACCCAAGTCCGTTCGCCACCGCGCATCGGACCGATTCCATGGAATGTGAATGATAGGCCACGGGTGGATCGATGCCGCAGGACGCCAGGACGCTGCGAAAGTAGTCGCGGCTCGACGGACCGTCGAACATGACGAACGGTTCGCCCGCCATCTCGGCGAGGCTGATCGACGGGCGCGCCGCCAGAGGGTGGCCCGAGCCGACAAGAATGAACGGCTCGAGACGGGCGATGGTCGCCGTGTCGAACATGCGGCCGTCGAGCGCCATGTCATAGGTGAGCGCCAGATCCAGATCGCCGGAGGCGACCCCCGCGACGATGGCGTCCTGGGACAGTTCCGACGCCTCGACATCCACATCGCGGTGGATATCGCAAAACCCCTTTATGAGCTGCGGCATGTAGAACGGGGCAATGGTGTGGAAGCAGCCGAAGCGAATGACGCCTGCAAGGTTTGCCGCAATGGCGACCGCATCGCGCTCCGCGCGTTGGGCCTCGTCCAGCAGCGCCCGCGCGGTCCGGCGAAACGCCCGGCCCTGCGGCGTCAGCTCAACGCCCCTGGCATGGTGCCTGACGAACAGCTTTACGCCATAGAGATCTTCCAGTTTGCCGAGCGCCTGGGCGATGGCGGGCTGGGAGATGGCGAGTTCGCGCGCGGCCTGGGCGATGCCGCCGTGTTCGGCCACCGCAAGAAAATAGGCGCATTGCTTGAGCGTGAATTTGACCATATTTCTCTTTTCTTTGACGAAGGATAATACAGTTTTTATGGATGTTCCAGTTCCGTTACCCTGCCGCCAGCTTGCACCTGACGAGGAGGACACCGATCATGGACAGCTTGAGCGAGGCTCAGAAGGAACAGTTCTGGAAAGACGGGTATCTCGTGGTCGAGAATGCCGTCGATCAGCAAACCCTGGCGGCGCTGCGCGGCGATTTCGCCGGCTGGGTCGAGGAGAGCCGCGGCCACGGCGAGGCCTATGGCGATACCATCGACGGGCGCGCCCGCTTCGACCTCGAGCCCTCGCACAGCGCCGAAAAGCCGGGCCTGCGCCGGGTCAACGCGCCGGTCGAAGTGTCGCCGGCCTACTACCGCGCCATGGCAGCAAGCCGCATGACCCAATGCGTCGCCGGCCTGATCGGCCCCAACGTCAAGTTCCATCATTCCAAGATCAACTCCAAGCTGCCCGGCGGCGAGACCCAGGTGAAGTGGCATCAGGATTTCCCGTTCACGCCGCACTCCAATGACGACATCGTCACGGCGCTTTTGATGGTCGACGAGGTGACGGCGGAAAACGGCCCCCTCGAAGTGGTTCCCGGGTCGCACAAGGGCCCGTTGCACGGGCTCTGGCACGACGGCGTCTTTACCGGAGCGGTCGAGGATGGCATCGCCGAAGACTGCGCCTCCAAGGCGGTCACCTGCACCGGGCGAGCCGGCTCGGTCTGCCTCATGCACACGCGCCTGCTGCACGGGTCCGCAGCCAATATGTCAAACGGCTCGCGGACACTCTTCATCTGCGTCTATTCGGCAGAGGACGCGGTGCCCTATTCGGCCAACCCGATGCCGACGGAATACGAAGGCCTGGTGGTGCACGGCGAAAAGACCAACCGGGTGCGCTCCGTCGCCTACGACATAGAACTGCCGCAAAAACCCACCACCGCCTCGTTCTTCGACCAGCAGGCGAAGCACGGGGAGGCGGCGTGACGCGCCGTCGTCCGGCCCGGATCATGGTGGGTGCGAGTTCACCTGCTCACGCTGTGGCCTCAGTGACACCCAAAGCCGCCGTTTCCCGGACGCGACTTTTCCCCAAATATTTGATTTGGCTGGAAAAGTCGCGTCCGGGATCCAGGGCCGCACGTTCGTCAGTGCCATACCGCCCCTGGGTTCCGGCTCAGGGCCGGGACATGCCACACAGTTGTTCTGTTCTGACAAACCCGGTCGCGCGAGGCGCATCAAGGACATTATCCGAGCCGGACGCCGTGCCCGGGGCCCGGACGGCGGCGTGACCGCCGACATTGCAAATCCAGACCTTCCCCTGATCCGCGCAAAGTGCTTCAAAGGCGCTCGAGCTCACGAACAGCAGGAGTGCCCCCATGTCCACCGTCAAGCCGCCTGAGAATCCCGAATCCGATCCGCGCGTCAAGGCGGTGTTCGACGACATACGGGAGACAAGGGGTTCCGACTTCATCAACAACGTGTGGCGTTATCTCGCCTTCGATCCGCAGCTGCTCGAAGAGATGTGGCGCGACGTGCGCGACCTGATGGCGAGAGAGACGCTGCTCGAGCCGAAGGTCAAGGAGATGATCTATGTCGCGGTCTCGATCGCCAACAACTGCGACTACTGCGTCCACTCGCACACGGCGGCGGCGAAGGCCAAGGGGATGAGCGACGGTGAGCACGCCGAGCTGCTGCGCATCGTCTCGACGGCGGCGCGGACCAACCACATCCTGAACGGGCTGCGGCCGCCGATCGATGAGGCGTTTGACGCGGATGTTTGATAGACTGCACGCTTGGCACTTGTAGAGGAACCAACACATGCCCAACGGCGACATCGTCTGGACCTATTTCGAAGGCGAATGGCACGAAGGTGACGTGCCAGTGTTGAAGGCAGGCGACCAGTCGACCTGGAACGGCTCCCTGGTGTTCGACGGGGCGCGGCAGTTCGAAGGCGTGACGCCCGACCTCGATCTGCATTGTGCGCGGATCAACCGGTCGGCCGAGATCATGACAATCACGCCGACGCATACACCGGACGAGATCAAGGCGATCATCGAGGAGGGCTTGACGAACTTCGCGCCGGACGCCGCCATCTATATCCGCCCGATGTACTGGGCGATCGAGCCGGGGCCGGGGTTCATCACCGTGCAGCCGGGATCGACCGGGTTCGCCATCGGACTGGAACAGGTCCCGATGCCGGCGGACGAGATGACCGCGACCCTCACCACCACGCAGTTCTGCCGGCCGCTGCCCTCCATGGCCACCGTCGACGCCAAGGCCGCCTGCCTTTACGCCAACAACCAGCGCATGCTGCGCGAGGCGCTCGCCAAGGGCTTCACCAACGCGCTGGTCGCCGACGCCATCGGCAATGTGGCCGAGACCGCCACCTCAAACGTGTTCATGGTGAAGGACGGCGAAGTGTTCACGCCGGTGCCCAACGGCACCTTCCTCAACGGCATCACCCGGCAGCGCCATATCGGGCTGCTGCGGGGAGAAGGCACCACTGTGCATGAGGAAACCCTCACCTTCGACGACTTTCGCGAGGCCGACGAGATCTTCATGTCCGGCAACCTCGCCAAGGTGACACCGGTGACCCAGTTCGACGACCGGCACTATCAGGCAGGGCCGGTCACCAAGCGTGCCAAGGAACTCTACTGGGACTGGGCCCTGTCCGCCTGACAATCATCAAGGATCCGCGGCCGTGAGTTACCTCCTGTTCTACAATCCGGACAGCGCCAATATCGTGGTGCGCATGGCGCTCGAGGAGTTGGGCGTCGACTATCGCGATGAACTGGTGGACCGCCGGCGGACGGGCCGCTCCGAGGCCTTCCTGCGGCTCAATCCACGCGGGCTCCTGCCGGTGCTGGTCGACGAGGAGGCGGGCGTCACCGCGTCGGAGACCGGCGCCATTCTGCTCTATCTTGCGGACACGCATGGAGCCCTGGCGCCAAAAGCGGGCGCCGACCGGGCGACATTTCTCAAATGGCTGTTCTACCTGTCGAACACGGTGCACGCGGACCTGCGCCTCCAGTTCTATACGGCGCGTTATGTGGGCGACGAGGCGCATACGGACACTCTGCGGACGCGCATGCGCGAGCGCTTCGGCGCGAATATGGCGCTCATCGAAGACGCGCTCGGCGGGCACGACGGGCCCTGGCTCATGGCAGGCGGCCTCACCGTCGCCGACTTCTATCTCGGCGCCTGCGTGCGCTGGGCGCAGCTTTACCCGTCGGCGGGGCCTGTGGCGCCCTGGGTGATCGACGGGCTGCCGCGGCTGAAGGCCCTGCTTGGCGAACTGGAGCAACTGCCCTCGGTTGTCCGGGCGTTCGAGCGCGAGGGCATCGCCTCGCCCCTGTTCATCGAGCCGACCGAGGCGCTGCCGCCGCGGCCGTAGGAACACTGGCACACTCGGCCCCGCGCCGTCATTCCCGCGAAAGCGGGAATCCAGATGCGTGTGCATCAACGGCTCGCGAAGCTGCCCTGGATTCCCGCTTTCGCGGGAATGACGCAGGGGAACAAGGATGACGGCGCCGATTGGATCGACAAGGCGGGTTACTTGCCCGCCTTCAGGAGCCTGGCGATGGGGTCGTCCTCGCCGCGCTTGAGGGCATAGTCGAGAGCGGTACGGGCCCACCGGTCGCGCACGTCGCGCTTTGCCTTGTGCTTCAGCAAAAGCCGCACCAGTCTGGGGTGGTTCTTGTGGGCGGCGAGGATCAGTGGGGTGACCCGTTCGCCGTCCTGCCAGTTGATGTCGGCACCGTTCCTGATCAGGGATTCAGCCATCTCGTAGCGGCCGTCGCGCGCGGCATAGATCAGGGCGGTGTTGCGATGGCGGTCATGGGCGTCGGGATCGGCGCCGCCATAAAGCAATGCCGCCACAAGCTGCAGATCGTTCTTCTTGGCGGCTTCGACAATGGGCGGGTCGGAGACGTCGGCGGAGAGAAAATGGATGACCAGGGCGCACCCTATGACGAGAACAAAGACCAGCACGGGCGGTGCGGCGCGGCGCATTATCCGAAGGCCTCGAGCACGCGCACGACGTTGGTGCCGAGGTCGGGAGCCACATAGCCGCCCTCCTGCAGGATGACCGTCGGATAGCCGGCGCTCTCGATCACCGTGCCGATGGCAGCGAAGCCCTCCGCCGTCACTTCCAGCGCCGCATAGGGGTCGTTGATGGAGATGTCGATGCCGAGCGAGAGCACGAGGAGGCCGGGGTCGAAGTCGGCGATCCGGGCGAGCGCGGTGTTGAGCGCTTCCAGGAAAACAACCTCGCCGGAGCCCATGGGCAGGGGATAGTTGGCGGTGAAGCCCTTGCCTTCGCCGGCTCCGGTCTGATCGGCATAGCCCCAGAAGAACGGATAAAACCCCGCCGGATCGGCCTGCACCGAGGCGAAGAACACGTCCGAGCGTTCATAGAAGATGTCCTGCGTGCCGTTGCCGTGATGCACGTCGACATCGAGAATGGCGACCCGCTCGGTGCCCCGGTCGCGGGCGAATTGTGCCGCGATGGCGGCGTTGTTGAGAAAACAGAACCCGGCGGCGCGGTCGGCGAAGGCGTGGTGTCCGGGCGGACGGCACAGCGCGTAGACCGCGCGGGCGCCATCCAGAACCATGCGGGTGGCCGTCAGCGCACAATCGGCTCCACCGCGGGCGGCGACCCATGTGCCGGCATTGATCGGACAGGCCATGTCGCCCATGTGGAAGCCGGCGCGCCCGACGATGGAGGTCGGATAGCCGGCATGGGGATTGACCGGGAACGCGTTGGGGATGATCTCGGGCGAGGTATCGCCAAGCGCCGTCCATTCGGTGTGTCCGTTCTCCAGGAACTCCAGATAGCGCTCCGTGTGCACCGCCTTCAGGGGCGCCAGGCCGAACTGCTCGGGCGCCTCGATCGCATAGCCCGCCTCCGTCAGGGCGGCGAGCATCAGCTCGGTGCGTTCCGGCACCTCCTTGTTGGGCTGGCGCACCCCGCGCACAACGAAGTTGTCGGGGACATGGTTCTTTTCCGCCGCGTCGTAAATTACCGGGATCATTGTCTGCGCTTTCCCACTCCAACAAATTTCTACATATCGTCCAGCGCGTTGCCGACCGCGTCAATGGTGGCGTCGATGTCTTCCGGTGTGTGGGCGATGCAGCTCAAGTTGTGCAGGATCGTGTTGCCGGTGATGAAGATGCCCTGCTCGCGCATCAGCGCGGAAAATGTGCGGTAGAGCCCGAGATCCACATGGGCGCAGAAGTCCCGATAGTTGGTGATCTCTTCAAGCTCGGTGAACACCGGGTGGAACATGGAGCCGGCGTTCTGCACCAGCATGCGCGCCTTGTTGGCGCTTTTCGCGGTGCGCGTCACCTCGTTCATGCGGGCCGTCACCTCATCACCCATGGCGCGGATCTTCTTGAAGCCGGCATGATCGTCTTTCGTCATCTCGTCGAGCATTGCCTTGCAGGCGTAAAGACCGAGGCGCGGCGCGTTGTGGCTGCCGAAATGCAGGACCTTGCCGGATTCGATCGCCGCCATGATGTGGTCCGGCCCGGCAATGGCGGCGACCGGAAAACCCTGGCCGAGCGCCTTGCCGAAGGTGACGATATCGGGCTGAAGGCCGTATTCCGCCATGGCCCCGCCGGCGCCGAGACGGAAGCCGGTGACGGTTTCATCGAGATAGAACAGGACATTGTGGGCACGGCAGAGTTCCTGCACCCGGTTGAGGTATCCCGGTTTGGGGAGGATCACGCCCATGTTTGACATGACCGGCTCGGTCACGACGCAGGCGATCTCATGGCCGTGGGTGGCCAGCGCCCGCTCGATTGCATCCTCGTCGTTCCAGACGCAGACCAGCGTGTCCTCGATGGAGCCCGGCGTCAGGCCGGAGCTGTCGGCGATGCGCACCGGATCGTTGGGATGTCCAAGGGTCGCGGGCAACTGCGGGTTGGAACTCACCAGCATGCCGTCGTACCAGCCGTGATAGTGGCCCTCGAATTTCAGCACCTTGCGCTTGCCGCTGATGCCGCGGGCCATGCGTACCGCGGTCATGCAGGCCTCGGTGCCGGTGTTGGCGAAGCGCACCTTGTCGACATTGGGCAGGAGCGAGACCAGCAGTTCGGCGGTCTCGACCTCGATCTCGAGCGCGCTGGCAAAGTGGGTGCCGCGTTCGACCTCCCTTTGCACCACCTCGACGATGGTCGGATGGGCGTGGCCGAGCGGCAGGCAGCCAAAGGACAGTTGCCAGTCGATGTATTCGTTGCCGTCGACGTCCCAGACGCGGGCGCCCTTGCCTTCGCGCATATAGGCCGGATAGGGCTTGTAGTTCATCGGCCCGCGCGAGCCGGAGCTGACGCCTTCGACCAGGACTTTAGTCGCCCGTTCGAACAGAGCGCCGGACTTGTCCATCTTGAGAGCCATATCGCCACTTCCCTTCCATGCTGTTTGCCGCAGTTTCGAACAAAGCGGCATAGCCGAATGCCATGCGTCAGGCAATGGTGCCAATCGCCCACTATTTGTCTTTGCCCGGCTTGACCGGGCAATCCAGTAGCCTCATGAGCGTACGACCATCGCGGACGTGCCAAACTCGCATGCCCGGCGGATACTGGATCGTCCGGTCAAGCCGGACGAAGACAAGCGGGGGAGATGTACGGAGGGCTGGAGGCGCTTGAGCCATCCCGAGCAGCGGCAGGCGGGCTGACAGGCCGGTGATAAGGCCGTACAAACCATTGCAGGGAGACGGACGCGGAGGAGATCGATGACCGTGCAAGGGGTCTACAGATATCTCGCGCAGGAGCGCGTGCATTTCGGCAAGCCCGCCGCCGAGGCGGTGCTGGAAGAAGCGGACCTGCGCGGCGCCGCGCGCGTCTATGCCGTGTCGGGCAATACCCTGACCAACAAGACCGATGTCGTGTCCACCGTCGTTGATGCGCTCGGCGACCGCCATGTGGGCACGTTCTGGCATACCGAAGAACACACGCCGCGGGCGAGTGTGATCGCCCTCATCGGTGAATTGAGAAACGCGGCCCCCGATCTCATCGTCACCATCGGCGGCGGCACCGCCATCGATACGGTCAAGGTCGCCCTGGTCGGCCTCGCCGAAGGCGTTCGCGAGCCCGGCGACCTCGAACCGTTCTACATCCGCGTAGGCGACGGCGGCGTGCTCAATGTCCCGCCCGTCAAGTCTCCGCCGGTGCGGCAGATCCTGGTGCCGACAACGCTGTCGGGCGCCGATTTCAGCGCCATCGGCGCGTCGGTCGACGAGACCACAAAGATCAAGCATCTCTATACGGGGCGCGAGATTTGCGGCGATGCGGTGATCCTCGATCCGGCCGTCACCATGCACACGCCCGAATGGCTATGGCTGTCGACCGGCATGCGGGCGGTCGACCACGCCGTTGAATCCCTGTGCTCAAAAGCGCCTCAGCCGTTCACCGATGCCACCGCCATCCACGCTCTCGGCATGTTCGCAAGATCGCTGCGGGCGACGAAGAGCGATCCGCAGAACCTGGACGCCCGCCTGGAAAGCCAGATGGCTGTATGGCTCGCCTCGGCCGGTCTTGGTCGCGTGCCCTGGGGCGCCAGCCACGGCATCGGACATCAGCTCGGCGCGGTCGCCAACGTGCCGCACGGCTATTGCACATGCGTCATGCTGCCGAGCGTGCTGGCGTGGAACCTGCGCGTCAATGAACGCCAGCAGGAAACCGTGGCCAGGGCCCTTGAGAGGCCAGACATGAGCGCCGCGGATGCGGTGCGCGAACTGATCACCGATCTCGGACTGCCCTCGCGCCTGCGCGATGCCGGCGTCACCCGCGAGCAATTCCGGACGATCGCAGAGGGCAGCGTGTCCAATGTGTTCGTCAGCCAGAACCCACGCAAAATCGAAACGCCGGACCAGATCCTGGAGATCCTGGAACTGGCCTGGTGAGGAGGAAAGACCCATGCGACTGAAAGACAAGGTGGCCATTGTAACCGGCGCGGCGTCCGGCTTCGGCGCCGGTATCGTCGAACGTTTCGCAGCGGAAGGCGCCAAGGTGGTTTGCGCCGACCTTAATGGCGAAGGGGCCAGGGAGGTAACGGCCAGGCTGAAAGATGCGGGTGGCGCCGCAATCGGCGTTGAGGCCGATGTCACCTCCAGCGAGCAGGTCAAGGCCATGGTGGCGGCGGCCGTCGACACCTATGGCGGGCTCGATGTGATCGTCAACAATGCCGGCATGCCGCAGCGCAACCAGCCGATGCTCGATGTCGACGAGGAGACCTTCGACAAGATCTTCGAGGTCAACTGCAAAAGCCTTTACCTCGCCGCCATTCACGGGGTTCCGGTGCTGCGCGAACGCGGCGGCGGGGTGATGATCAACACCGCATCGACCGCCGGCCTCAGGCCGCGGCCCGGGCTTGTCTGGTACAACGGCTCAAAGGGCGGCGCCATTTCTCTGACCAAGTCGATGGCGGTCGAGCTGGCGGCGGACAATATCCGCGTCAACGCACTGTGTCCTGTGGCCGGCGACACACCGATGCTGGGCGAGTTTCTCGGCGGCGAAGTGACCAACGAAATGTATGCCAAATTCGTCGACACCGTGCCGCTCGGGCGTCTGTCGACACCGCGCGATATCGCCAATGTCTCGGTGTTCCTCGCCTCGGACGAGGCCGAGTTCCTCACCGGCGTGTGTATCGAGGTCGACGGCGGGCGCTGTATCTAGAGTCTGTACTCATTTGCCTGCAAACAGTATCATTTTTGTGGATTGCACATGTAACGACTTCGCATGTGCGGGCGATTTGGACAGCAACCACCTGCAAAAACGTAGATTTAGCCGGAATCAAAGCTATTAGTTAACACTAAGTTAACGCTCCACACCCAAGTATTTATTGATTTTTTCTCGAAATAGACATCAACTCAGTCAACTGATTCGTTAGTGGCATTGGTCCGTCGTTGGTTCGCGTGTGTAGCCCTGATCGCACAACATCCTGGGGGAACAGATGACACTCCGAAGCGTTCGGTTTTTCGCGACGATTCTCGCGTTCGTCTTTTTCGCACCCTCCGCTCTTGCCGACGACCCGCCTTACGGGACCGCACCGGCTGTTGCCGAGATCAACGGCAAGTTCAGCGCCGAGGGTGGCTATATCGACGACGACGGAGCCGGCATCGCCCTTGCCAGCGTCACTCTTCCGCTGTCGCACTCCTTCGGGCTGCAGTTGGACGGCGCCGGCGGCTACCGGCAGAAGGGTGACCTCTTCGGAGGTGCAGGTCATCTCTTCTACCGCGATCCCGCACGGCTGCTGCTTGGCGGCTATGGCAGTTATCACACATGGAACTCAAGCGACGTCTGGCGCTTCGCCGGCGAAGCGGAAATCTATCTGGGCCAGTTCTCCATCGAGGGAATGGTCGGCATAGAGGGCGTCGAGGGCGCCCGGCAGCATGAGCACGTCTTCACGATCGCCGATCTGGTGTTCTACGCATCCGACGACCTGCGATTTCAGGCCGGCCACAGATATGTCTCAATGGCGCATATCGGCGTTGTCGGCATGGAGTATCTGTTCGGCAGCATCGAAGGCAACTCCGTGTCGTTCTTCGTGGACGGCCGCTATGGCGAACGCGATTACGAGAAGATTACCGCCGGGCTCCGGGTCTATTTCGGCGGCGGCAGCGACGCCACCCTCAAATACCGCCACCGCAATCTGGACCCGCGCAACCGCTTCCCCGATCTCTTCAGCGACGACAGCCCGGGCGGCTGCCCGGCGCCAAGTGTGCCGTTTATGGGGCAGTGTGTAATCCCGGAATAGAATCCGCCCGTTCAGGCGGCCTCGCTCGCTCTACAAAGTTAGAGTCGATCGTGATCTGGCGGCGCTGACGTCTTCGAGGCGCGTGACGGTGGCTTCCAGGACCTGCTCCGCCTGAACTTCAGGCCGGCCGAGGGAGAAATACATGACGCCGTTGCCGGCGACATCCTGCGGGCTGAACAGGTTGCGGAAATCGATCATCACGGGTGCCGCCATGCGGGCCTTGAGATCGGCCCAGTCGAGCACTTGAAACTCCGGCCATTCGGTGAGCACCAGAACCGCATCGGCGCTGTCCAGGGCCTCGCCAACCGACGCGCAATAGGTCACCTCGGGCATCACCTCGGCGGCGTTGTCCATGGCGGCCGGATCATAGGCGCGCAGTTTGACCCCGTGCTTTGCAAGTTGCGGCAGGATGACAAGGCTTGCGGCATAGCGAATATCGTCGGTGTTGCTCTTGAAGGCGAGGCCGAGCACCGCAATGGTTTTACCGGCAAGAGTGGCATGGTCGCGGCCAAGCCCGGCCCAGGCCTTGAGGCAGCTGCGCTCGATCTTCCTGACCAGGCGCCGCACATGGTGGGCATTGGAGGCGACAACCGCTTCGACGATGCGCACGGGACAGTCCGCCTCCTGCGCCTGTGCCGCCAGCGCCAGCGTGTCTTTCGGAAAACACGAGCCGCCATAGCCCGGTCCGGGACGCAGAAAACTCGGCCCGATGCGGTTGTCGAGGCCGATGGCGCGGGCCAGATCGTCGACATTGGCGCCGATGGCGTCACACAGGTCGGCCATCTCGTTGATGAAGGCGACCTTGGCGGCGAGGAAGCTGTTGGCGGAATACTTGATCAGCTCCGAGGTGGCGCAGTCGGTCGCCACGACGGGGACATTGCGTTGTTCCAGCGGATTGTAAAGGGTGCGCAGAATGTCGCCGGCGCGTTCGTCATCATAACCGATAACGATGCGGTCGGGCTCCATGAAGTCGCGGATGGCGTTGCCTTCGCGCAGGAATTCCGGATTGGAGGCGATCGAAAAATCGGCGTTCGGATTCGCTTCCGATATGAGGCGATGCACATAGTCGCCGGTGCCGACCGGCACGGTCGACTTGATGACCACCACCGTATAGCCGGTCAGGGCCGGCGCCAGGGCGGTGACGGCGGCGGCCACGGCGGTGGTGTCGGCCCGGCCGTCTTCCATCGGCGGCGTACCGACGGTGAGGAACACCGCGTCGGCGCCGTCGACTGCGGCGGCAAGATCCGTGTCAAATTCCAGGCGCCCGTTCTCGGCATTGCGGCCGACCACTTCGGCCAGACCCGGCTCGAAGATCGGCATCTGCCCCTGGCGCAGGCCGTCGATCTTGTCATGGTCAATATCGACACACGTCACCCGCCAGCCGAGATCGGCAAAGCAGGCTCCGGTGACCAGGCCGACATAGCCCGAACCGACAATGGTTATTCGCATTCGCTGTTCCTCGTCTGAGGAGACTACATGGTGATCCGTCGTGACAATTGCATGTCAAATCGCCGATCACCGAAGTCATAACGCCCCGTGGTTACAGGTGTCCAGCGGCAGCGTCTGCCCGGACCACCGGTGGCGAGAGGCATAAACGATCACGGATTCCGATGCCAGCAGCGCCGGTCGGCGTCGTTAAGACGGCGGCTGGGCCCGTTCGGCCCAGGCCATAACGACGAGCGACGCAAGGCCAAGCAGCGCGAAGCCGGCGACCAGGGGCAGCACCCCTCCGTCGAAACTGTTGCCCACGGCCCACCCGAGCGGCAGCGAAATGAAGGTGGACAGGGAGCCAACGAGCGCGGCGCCGAGGCCGGCCATGTGACCCAACGGTTCCATGGCAAGGGCGTTGAAATTGCCGAACATTATGCCGACGCAGAAGAAGTTGGCGAGCAGCCAACCCATGAACAGCCATAGCGGGGGAACGCCGTCCATCAGCACCACGGGCACCAAAAAGCACAGTGAAACGGCGACGCTGCCAATCAGGGCCCGCCGTGTCAGCAGGCGCATTCCAAGCCGCATCACCAGTTGCGAGTTGCAGATGGACGCGCTTCCGATGGCAAGGGCGGCGACGCCGAAATAGAGTGGGAAATACTCACCGGTATCGAAGGCGACCTGAAAAATCTGCTGTGCCGAGCTGAGATAGCCGAGAAAGGCGCCGAAGATGAACCCCGCTGCCACCGTGTAGCCGACCGCGGCGCGGAAACCGCAGGCCTCGCTCAAGCCGGCCATGATACCCGAGAGCGAGAATACGCGCCGCGATCCGGCCGGCAGCGTTTCAGGCTGGCGTACCGCGAACCAGGCGAACGATACGACCGCCAGAGCGAGCAACAGCACGAATGTGGCGCGCCAGCCGGACACCATGATCACGCCCTGACCGATGGCCGGCGCAATGGCAGGCACGATGATGAAGACCGCCATGACGATCGACATGATGCGCGCCATGGCACGGCCTTCATAGCCGTCGCGCACGAGCGCCAGAGTCACGATCCGCGGGCAAGCCGCCCCCAGGCCCTGCAGAACGCGGCCCGCGAGCATGACCGCGAAGCTGGTGGCGAAGATCGACATGAGACAGCCGACAATGAAAACCAGATAACCTCCATAGATCACCGGCTTGCGTCCGATGCTGTCGGAAACCGGTCCGGCCACCACCTGACCCGCCGCGAACCCCAGGAACAGCGCGGAAATAATCAGCTGCGTGTCATTGGCGTCGGAAACGCCGAGATCCCGCCCCATGATGTCGAGCGCCGGCAGCATGACGTCGGTGGCCATCGCCACGATGGAAACCATCATGGCGAGGAGAATGACGAATTCAGCAATCGGAAGAGGCTTCTGCGGTGTTTTCATAGAGGCGGGTTAAGTGATCCGGCGAAGCTGCGCAACCGGCAATTCAGACACATTCCCGGATCGCGGCATCGCTGCCGGGGCATGCGTCTGGACAGAGCGTTGTTCCCCGACTAGCTTCGCGCCCCGATGAGCAACGCAATTGGATCTTTCGACTATATCATTGTCGGCGCCGGCACCGCCGGGTGTGTGCTCGCCAACCGGTTGTCGGCGGATCCGGCCACAAAGGTTCTGCTGCTCGAGGCCGGCGGCCGCGACAATTATTTCTGGATCCATATTCCGGTCGGCTATCTCTACACCATGAACAATCCGCGCACCGACTGGTGCTTCAAGACGGAACCGACCGAGGGGCTCAACGGGCGGGCGCTGGCCTATCCGCGCGGCAAGGTTCTGGGCGGCTGTTCCGCCATCAACGGAATGATCTATATCCGCGGCCAGGCGCGCGACTACGACCAGTGGCGCCAGATGGGCAACACGGGGTGGGGCTGGGACGATGTCCTGCCCTATTTCATCCGCTCCGAAGACCATGTCGCGGGCGCCGGCGAACATCACGGGGCGGGCGGCGAGTGGCGGGTCGAAGACCAGCGCCTGTCATGGGAGATCCTCGACGCCTTTCGTGAGGCCTGCGCCGAGGTCGGCATCCCGAAGATCACCGACTTCAACACCGGCGACAACGAGGGCGCCGCCTATTTCCAGGTCAACCAGCGCGCCGGGCTGCGCTGGTCGGCGGCAAAGGGGTTCCTGCACCCTGTATCGAACCGGCCCAACCTGACCGTCGTCACCGATGCCCATACCAGGCGCGTGGTGATGGAGGGCAAGCGGGCAACCGGTGTTGCCTACGAGCGCGGCGGCAAAGAGATCGTCGCCCGCGCCGAGGGCGAAGTGCTGCTGGCCTCCGGTGCGGTCGCCTCGCCGCAACTGCTCGAACTCTCCGGCATCGGGCAGCCGGGGGTCCTGAAGGCCCACGGCATCGACATTGTTCACGAACTGGCCGGCGTCGGCGAGAACCTGCAGGACCATCTGCAGGTGCGCTGCGCCTACAAGGTCGCCAACACCCGCACTCTCAACGAATGGTCGAGCAGCCTGCTCGGCAAGATCGACATCGCGATGAAGTATTTCGTGTTCCGCAAGGGGCCGATGACCATGGCGCCGAGCCAGCTTGGAGTGTTCGCCAAGTCTGACCCGTCACGCGAGACCCCCAACCTCGAATATCATGTGCAGCCGCTGACCCTGAACGCCTTCGGCGAACCGCTCGATCCGTTTCCGGCGATCACCGCCTCGGTGTGCAATCTGCGCCCCGAAAGCCGGGGATCGATCCATATACGCAACGGCGACCCGCATGCGGCGCCGGTCATCGCACCGAACTACCTTTCGGCCCCGGCCGACCGCCAGGTTGCGGCAGACGCGGTCAAGCTGACGCGCCGGATCATGGACGCGCCGGCGCTCTCGCCGTTCAGCCCGGAGGAGTTCAAACCGGGCACGCATATCGCCAGCGACGAGGATCTCGCGACCGCCGCCGGCGACATCGCCACGACGATCTTTCACCCGGTCGGCACCTGCAAGATGGGCGATGACCCTTCCGCCGTCGTCGATGCGCGGCTGCGGGTGCACGGGCTTGACGGGTTGCGCGTGGTCGACGCCTCGATCATGCCGACCATCACGTCAGGCAACACCAACTCGCCGACCATCATGATCGCGGAAAAAGCCGCCGAGATGATCGTTCAAGACCGTAGGGCCTGACGCAGACCGGCATCAACGCTTTTTGAGCCAGCCGACCACTCGGTCCATGGCCTCTTCGAGGCTCGCCGCCGAGCGGGCGAAGCACAGGCGCATGAAGCCTTCGCCGCCGGGGCCGAAGGCGGGGCCGGGCGCCATGCCGACCGCAATGTCGTCGATCATCCGGCGGGCGAATGCGAACGAATCCTCGACACCATCGACCGAGAAGAACAGATAGAACGCCCCTTCGGGCTCCTGGAAGCGCACTCCGGGCACCTGGCGCAGGGCGGAGCAGACAATGTCGCGTCCGGCGCGCGACTGGGCCACCTGCTGGCGCAGGAAATCCTCGCCCTCCTCCATCGCCGTGATGCAGGCCCGCTGCATGAAGGCTGCCGTGCCGGATGTGTTGTACTGGATCAGGTTCTCGATCACCTGCCCCATGGCCCTGGGCGCCTGGACCCAGCCAACCCGCCATCCGGTCATGGCCCAGTTCTTGGAGAACGTGTTGACCATGAGAAACTGTTCTTCGGGATCGCAGACATCGTGGAACGAGGGCGGCAGCGCACCGGTCTCGGCGCCCGGCCCATAATAGAACCGGGCATAGACTTCGTCGGCGACGATCCACAGGCCGCGCTCGCGGCAAAAATCGCGGATCGCAAGGATCTCGTCGGCGCTCATCACCCAGCCGAGCGGATTGCTCGGCGTGTTGGCGCAGATCGCCCGGGTCTTCGACGTCACCGCGCCGAACAGCTTGTCGAGATCGAGCGACCAGCGGCCATTGGCGAAGTCGAGCGGCACCTCGACGGGCTTCACGCCGGCAAGACGCATGGGGGCGGGATAATTGGTCCAGGCCGGGCTTGGAACGAGCATCTCGTCGCCTTCGCCGGCAACCGCCTGAATCACCGTCTGCATGGCCTGCATGCCGGACCCGGTGACGAAGAAGTTCTCAGCATCGAACGGGCGGCCATAGAGCCCGGCATGATAATGCGCCAGGGCCTGGCGCAGTTCCGGCAGGCCGCGCTGGTAGGTGTAGAAGGTTTCGCCCGCCGCGAGCGAGGCTACTGCTGCATCGTAGATGAATTTCGGCGTCGGCAGATCGCCCTGGCCGACCCACATGGGAATGATGCCCTCGCGGTCACGGCCATAATTGAACACCTGGATGATGCCGCTCTCGGGTTCATCGCGGGCCGGCGCCGTCAGCGCCCCCAGAATGCGTTGAGGGTCGACAAATGCGCCGTGATCATTCGACATGGGGAGCCTGCTGCAGATTGTGGTCCAAGCGGCGTAGCCGCTTCGACCCC
>JAJFHL010000191.1 GCA_021775615.1 Hyphomicrobiales bacterium | reverse complement strand
TCCCGGGCGAAAGGCAAAACGGTTCTGTTGGCGACCGGCCTGCCGGACGCCCGATTGAAGATGATCATCTGTGAGAAATGTCCTGTCAGTGAGACCGTCGGTCAGAGCCCGTTACCGATCAGAATTCATTGCCGAACAGCCGCGGGAAATCGTGTTCGCGGTTGGCGCCGCGAATGAAGGTGCGGGCAAGCTCAGGGTCGTTGCGCAGCAGCCGGCCCTGTTCGGTGATGTTCTCTGCATCTCTGGCGAAGGGATTGCTTGCGGCCGCGTTGGCGCCGAACACCTTGTCTTCGGAGAACAGACGCTCGCCGGCCTTCTGCAGCATGAGTCCGATCGCAGGATCGATGATGGCGCCTTCCGTTGAAATGGCGCCGCGTGAAATCAGAGAACCTGCCAAGGCCTCGCCGCCCAGCTCGCGCAATGCCCGGTTTGCGAGGTCGACATTGCGGCGGTAGCCCTCCGTTGTCGACTCGCCCCAGGCCTCAACCAGTGTGGCGTGGGCTTCGTCAATCGCCGAAACATCTTCTTGCTGACTGGCGGAGAACCTGCCGGACATGTCCTGCACGAAGCGGTCATGCAGACCCTGCGCCTGGCGCGGCGAGAGCCCTGCCTCATGCGCCCACTCGGCGAAGCGGCCGGCGCTTTCTGCATCATAGGGGAAGTCTTCGGTCAGGCCATCCGGCATGGCGAACTCATAGTCGGTCGCGGTGTCGGGGCGCCCGAGACGGCCATAGAACGCCTGCCACTCTTCCGGCGATGCGTCGTCGCCGGGGGGACGCAAGCTGTCGCCGATCTTGGATTCGAGATTGCGGTAGGATTCGACGATCTTGTCCGCCGAGTCCCAACCCTTGGCATCGGCCACGCGGCGGTTGTCGTCGCTCAGACCCTCGAGCAGCCCGGATGGTTCGGATGGCGGCGCGCCGGTTTCCGTCGGAGTTCCGTCAATTGAGTTGCCCGCGCCGTGCGCGGACTCAAGGTGAGCCGTGTCGGTCATAGAGATAGCCTTCATGGATGGAGAAAAGGAACAAACCCGGCGGCCGCAAGCCACGGCGCGGGGCAGTCTGACAGGTTCTACACCAGCAAGCGGGTGCGAGGATAAGTCCCGCCCCGGCCCTGGCCCGTGCTAGCATTGACGTCCTGACACGAACGCAAAACTCTTGGGGGCATGATCCATGACGCAAGAAGACACCAACGTCGCAATCCTGCGCGGCGGCTACGATGCCTGGCACAACAGCAAGGGGGACGCGAGCGTCTGGCTTGATATCCTCGCCGATCACGTCGCCTGGGGCTCGCTGGCCGACGGCCGCCCCGGCATGGAGTTCACCAAACCGCGCGCCTCACGGCAGGAAGTCGTCGGCTATTTCGAGGGGCTCGCGAACGACTGGACCATGGAATCCTACTTCGTCAACGAGTTCGTCGCCCAGGGCGCGCGCGTCGTGGCACTGTGCGAGTGCTCGTGGACCCACAGGCGCACCGGCAAGACGGTCACCATCCCCAAGGTCGACGTGTTCCTCATGGAAGACGGCAAGATCACCCAGTTCATGGAGCACTACGACACTCATACGGTGATCGCGGCGTGTGAATAGCGGTTAGGGCTGGCCCGGCTAACTGAGCAGTGTCATCTGCGCAACATGCCGAAGTGTTCCGGCAGAATCACTCTGGCCGAATCACCCGGCCTTGCTCTAATTTTACAGTACCGTTCAGTACCGTTTCACGGGGGACCGTGGGGAACATCGCATAATGCGGACTACTCCTAAGTGCGGGTCGCTCTGCACGTCCGTGATGCGATGCCGGGTGGTGCAGTCATGCACCACCCATTTTCATATCAGCTCCCGACCTCCGTCGGAGCCGGTAGTCTTCAAAACAGCTGATCCAGCCGTGCGGTCTCTGCAATCGGCTTTGCCGGTACCGGGTGGGCTGGGGTGTCTTCGGTCTTCAAGAGGTCGCGCAGCAGGGCCGGATAGTCCTTCTTGAGCCGGCCGGCCCGCTTGACCACGTCGCCGGCGCCGCGCAGTTCCACGGCACGGGTGCGAAGCCACGCCGCCATCAACCGTGCGGCGCCGTTTGCGGGTGTCTGTGCCGACCCGCAGGCATCCGCCAGTTCGCCCAGCGCATCCACCAGATCGTCAAGCAGGTCGAGCGGCATCTCGTCTATGTCGTCGATCACCGCCTTCAGATGCGCCGCTTCGTTGACCGCGCCTTCCGCCGGCCAGAGCTCTTCGAACAGTTCGAGAATGGTCTTGCGGAACGCCGCTGTATACTTCTGGTCGCGCTCCACCCGCGTCCGCGTCACCACAAGCAGCCCGTTCGATCCCCGCAGCCAGGTTTCGTCCACCAGCTGCCTCGCAGATTGCGACCGCGCCATAGCTCTACTCCACAACTCAACTCACGACCCCGGAGGCCCATCACGCCATGGGAACTGGACGAAATCATGATGCGAAACGGGCAATAGCGTGGCCGGACGTGGTCTTCGCGAAAAAAACCTTCAAGCCACAGTGAACCGGTGCGGGGGCCATCGACACTAACAGGGGGTAGCGGGTGCTGAGACCCGCGGCCCGGCGCCGAAAACGCGCCCAATTCGAAGGAACGGCTGAGATGAATATTATGTGTGACGGTGCGGGAACGCGCCTCTTCTACCGCCAGGCCGGCACCGGCACCCCGGCGGTTCTGCTGCACGGCTTTGCGGCATCCGGCGCGCAATGGACGCAAACGGTAAGCCACCTGCGCACAAGGCACCAGATCATCGCCCCCGATCTGCCAGGCTATGGCGGTTCGCAAATCGCCGCTTATGGGAACGGCCCGGGTCTGGCGCCCCAGGTTCGCGCCCTCGCCGCCCTGCTCGACCATATCGGACAGCCGGTCCATCTGGCGGGCCACGGTTTTGGCGCGGCGGTGGCCGCGAAACTCGCCTTGACCCACGGCGACCGGATCGCAAGTCTCGCCCTCATCGAACCCTGCCTGTTTCATCTGCCGCCCGGCACGGCGCCCCGCGACAGGGCGCAGCACCGCGAAATCCTCGACATCGAAGCACGCCTGCGCGCCGCTGATCGGAACGGAAATCCTCATGCCGGTATGCGCGCCTTCATCGACCACTGGCACGGCGCCGGCACATGGGATGGGCTCGGTGCCGCTCTGCGCGACATGCACGCCTCCGAGAGCGCCCAGGTGCTGCGCGACCTCGCCGCTTGCCGCGCCGAAACATGGCCCCTCGACCAGGTCAGCCGCATCGCCTGCCCCGTGCTCGCCTGCATGGGCGCCGCCTCGCATCCGGCGACACGGCGCGCCGCGGAGCTGGTGGCCGATGCCGCGCCCGTGGCCTGCCTGAAAATCGTGCCCGATGCCGGCCACATGCTGCCGCTGACCCATGCCGGGACCGTCGCCGGCGCCCTCGGGCAGCTTTTCGCCCTCGCAGAGCGCGGCGTCGGCCGCGGGCCCGCGGGCCCCCGGTCGCTGGCCGCCGAGAACAACAACGGCATTGGGGGCGGCACCGAAGACGATA
>JAJFHL010000020.1 GCA_021775615.1 Hyphomicrobiales bacterium | reverse complement strand
AAATTGCCGAAGACTTCGAGGGGCAGTTCGATGAGGCCATTGTCTTCCTTGCGGAAGTCTTCGGTCTTTTCCATGCCGGGACACCCGCGCAGCGTGCCGTCGAGCCCGTAGGTCCATGAATGATAGGGGCAGACGAAGGCCGAGCAGTTGCCTTCTCCTTGAGCCACCGGGGCGCCGCGGTGGCGGCAGGTGTTGGCGAAGGCGCGAATGACCTTGTCGCCGCCGCGCGCGATGATCAGGGGCACGCCCGCGAAGGTGACTGTCATGTAGTCGCCGGGATTGGGAACCTGGTCGACATGGCCGAAGAAGTTCCAGACCTTCATGAACATGTTTTCGACTTCGGCGCGGTAATAGTCCGGCGATGTGTAGCACCAGGCCGGCAGGGTCTCGGCCTGCTCGACAGGCTTGAACACATTGGCGTATTGCGTGCGATCGAACATGTTCACTGCATCCATTGCGATTAAACCTCCTATTGAAGACGAACCGGCCTGATCTCGATTACATCAAGTGGATCGGTGAACCAGTGGCCCATTTGATCTCCGCCAGCGCGGCGGCATGACGGGTCAAACACTCACACGGAAGTTTGGATCGACGAAGCGTGCCGTGAGTGCTGGGTCGATACCTGATCGCGGTGGCCACATGCGCGGAAAGTACTCGCAGTCCATCGGCTCCCCGAACTCAAGTCCGTGACCTTCGAATTTGGGTCGGACCGCCCCGGGGCGTTCAGCGAAAACCGCATCGTCGCCCATCCAGAACGTTGAGACCGCGCGTCGGGCGTGCACGGCGGACGCGTTGCCCGGCGCTCCGTGCACGGTGAGGCCGTGAAACGCGATGCAGTCACCCGGCGCCATATCCCAGGAGAGAATGTCATACTTGTCGCGTTCGGAGTCGATGTCCGGCATGCGTTCGAACGTGCCTGTATCCGCGTAAAGATCCTGGCCTTTGCGTGTGAGCTCCGGTTGGAACCAGCGCCCCCATCGATGCGAACCGGCAATCAGCTCCAGGCAGGTTTCCTTTGAGACAGGGTCGAGCGGAGCCCACAGAACGCAGAACTGTTCGCCATTGACCGGATAGTAGGGCTGATCCTGATGCCAGCGGGTGCGTTTGGGCGTGCCTTTGCCCTTCGCCCAAAGCGCGTCGTAGAAAAAATTGGCTTTGCCCGAACTCATCAGCCGGCCGACAATTTCCGCGGCAGGAGATTCGACAACAAAACTGCGCAGTTCCGGTAGGCGCTGCGACAAACAAAAGTCGGTGAGGAAAAACCCATCATCTTCCGCGCTTTGCTGCATTGTGTGCAGCGGCCCCGGCTCGGCGATGTCCTTCTCAACCCCTTGAGTGAGCTGTTCGATCGTTTCGCGGGGGAGTATCCCGCGCAGACAAACCGCACCTTTCTCCACGAACTCCTCAATCTGCTGGGCAGTTGGTCGCCTTGTCGAATTCATACCTCACCTCCATCGGAAAAAAGGGACAAGCTTGCGCTCGCGTTCTGCGGTGACCCGTTCACCACCTGGCCATCCGGGTGCGCTCAATCTTGCGGTGTAGCGTCATTCTGTGGAGTTGCCGCTTGACCGCAACCACATAGATTGAACAAGGTGTGTTGAAAAATTCGACAGATTAGAATGAACCATGCGTCACTTTGGTTTGCACCTGAATGCCTTGCGCGCCTTCGAAGCGGCTGCGCGCCTGTTGAGCTTTAGCCGGGCGGCGGAAGAGCTCAATGTCAGTCATTCGACGATCAGTCATCACATCAAGGGTCTGGAGAAGACGTTCGGAACGGATCTGTTCTTGAGGCGGAATCGGCGGGTCACACTCACCACCGCGGGCGAAACTCTGTTTCCGGTTCTGGAAAACGCCTTCAACGAGATTTCCCTGACCGTGGCAATGCTGAAGGAGAAAAGCGAAAAGGAGCCGCTGAAGGTCACAGTTACCCCGTCATTCGCCAACAAATGGCTCATGCCGCGAATGCCGTGTTTCCGGAAGGAGCACCCCGGCATCGAGGTGCAGTTGCTTCCCTCGCTCTCGCTGGCCGAATTCCGCCGCGTCAGCATGGATGTTGGCGTGCGCACGGGCTGGGGCAAGTGGCCGGGCCTCAAGTCCGAATTGCTCACGCCGGTGCATATGACGCCGCTCTGCAGCCCCAGTCTGCTTGAAGGGCGCGATAGGCCGGAAAGCCCGGAGGACCTGGACAGCTTCACCTTGATTCACACAGATGTCAGCAGCAAGGCGGGGATCAAGTCCGAGTGGCGCGAATGGCTGATGGCCGCCGGCGCCAGGAACGTGGACTATACCCGCGGGCCTTCGTTTCATGATCCCGGGCTCGCGTTGCAGGCCGCAATCGACGGCCTTGGAGTTACAATGGGCTATGTTGAGCTGGCAGAGACTGATATTGCCGAGGGCCGCCTGGTCCGGCTCTTTGAAACGGACGTCCGGCATCCCTGGTCTTACTACATTGTGGTTCCCGATGACCGCGACGACGACCCGCAAACCGCGGTCTTCTGCGAATGGCTGCGATCACAAGCGGATCTCAACTGAAATCTTGTGCACGGCAAATCGATGCAGAAGTGGGCTGTTGATTGCTGTGAGAGCGGGTCGCTTCAGCTCGAAATATGCATAAGAGTTCTCGGGCAATCTCCTGCGACACGCCGCGTCAGTTTTCCGGCACGGTGCGGGTCACCCACCACTGGGCAAGGTCGGGGATCAGGGGTTCGAGATGGGACAGGCGTCCGGGGCGCACGAAGGGCGAGCGCAGGCCCTGTTGCTGGATCGCGGCGATGTCGTTGTCCTCGCCGAGCGATTTGTCCCAGCGCTTGTAGTAATACTGCGCCTTCTCCTCGAAATCCGGCCGGGCGATGGTCTCTTCCGGGAAGCAGGATCCGGCGATGACGCGGGTGTGGTCGGGGCCGTTGTGCTGCAGCTCGAGATACCAGACGCAGTCGAGGGTCATGCCGAGCATGGTCGAGGGATTGAGGCTGACATAGTTGGTGCCACTGGCGGCACGGCCTTCGAGGCCAGGAATATGCGGCAGCTCGTGGGCGAGGTCTTCCATTAAAAGGGCGCGGGTGTGCTCGTCATGATGCTCGCGGATGTCGGTCCAGTTCTCCGATGTGGGGGCGGAAGAGTGGTCCATGTCTTTCAGGTCGAGCGTCGCCTTGTGCACCGTGGGGAGGTGGTATTCCTCCATGGCATTCTCGATGTGGACCTTCCAGTTGCAGGCGACATCGTGGGTCACCTTGCGGGTGAGCCGCAGGTTGTCGAGCTTGTAGGAGCCCATGATCTCGGGGAAGTCGCCGAGATAGTCGATCAGCGGTTCGGCGTTCTCGTCGAAATTGATGAAGATGAAATTGCCGAAGACTTCGAGGGGCAGTTCGATGAGGCCATTGTCTTCCTTGCGGAAGTCTTCGGTCTTTTCCATGCCGGGACACCCGCGCAGCGTGCCGTCGAGCCCGTAGGTCCATGAGTGATAGGGGCAGACGAAGGCCGAGCAGTTGCCTTCCCCTTGAGCCACCGGGGCGCCGCGGTGGCGGCAGGTGTTGGCGAAGGCGCGAATGACCTTGTCGCCGCCGCGCGCGATGATCAGCGGCACGCCCGCGAAGGTGACTGTCATGTAGTCGCCGGGATTGGGAACCTGGTCGACATGGCCGAAAAAGTTCCAGACCTTCATGAACATGTTTTCGACTTCGGCGCGGTAATAGTCCGGCGACGTGTAGCACCAGGCCGGAAGGGTCTCGGCCTGCTCGACAGGCTTGAACACATTGGCATATTGCGTGCGATCGAACATTACCGACGCTTCCATGAACTCGTCCTCCCACGTGTTTGAGTTTGGAAATCATCTAAGCAGATTTAATCAGGTGATTAAACCCGGTCGTGCGGCCGATTGTGGTGGCGTGCCGTGCGAAGGCTTGCCAAACTGAACGCCGGGATTTTGTGGTCAGGAGGCGAGCAGATGTCGGACAGGGTGCTGGCGCAGGGCCGCGTTGCGGTGATTACGGGCGCGGCGATGGGCATCGGTCTGGCCGCGGCGAAACGCTGCGCCGCCCGGGGCATGAAGGTCTGTCTGGCCGATCTGGCCGGTGAGGATCTGGATGCGGCGCGCGACGCGGTGGCCGAGATTGCGCCAGGCGGTGACGCGTCTGTATTGGCTGTTGCGACGGATGTGTCGCGTTCCGCCGATCTGGAGGCTCTGAAGAACGAAGTCTATGCGCGCTTCGGCGAGACCGCTCTCCTCATGAACAACGCTGCGACCCGCACCGGAGGCAAGGTCATGGGGCCGCGCGAAGACTGGCGGCACTGCATGAACGTCAATTTCTGGGGTGTGGTCAACGGGGTCGACGCCTTCGTGCCGGCGATGATGGCGCAGGGCACGCCGGCAGTGGTGGTCAACACCGGTTCCAAACAGGGCATCACCAATCCGCCCGGCAACGCTGCCTATAACGTGACCAAGGCGGCACTGAAGTCCTATACGGAATCGCTCCAGCACGACCTGCGCAACACGCCTGGCTGCCAGGTGAGCGCGCATCTGCTGATCCCCGGCTGGACGACAACCGGCAAACGCGAGCACAAGCCGGGCGCCTGGCTGCCGGATCAGGTGATCGATGTGCTGGTGGAGGGGCTGGGACGCGGCGATTTCTATATCCTGTGCGCCGACAATGAAGTAACGCTCGAAATGGACGCCAAACGCATTGCCTGGGCCGCCGGAGACATCACCGAGAACCGGCCACCACTTTCACGCTGGCATGCCGATCATGCGGGTGAATTCGACAGGGCATAGGTCAGGCTCGGGGCGCACAAGGGGACTTTGACGTGTTGACAGGGGATATGCTGCGCCGGTCCGCCCGGCGCTTTGCGGACAAGGCGGCAATCATCTGCGGTGAGGAGCAGCTCACCTATCGCGAGCTCGACGGCAAGGCCAATCAACTGGCGCACGGGCTTCTGGCGCTCGGTCTTCAAAAAGGCGCCAAGGTTGCGATGCTGAGCCGCAATCTCACCGAATATGGCGTCACGTTCTTCGGCGTGGCGCGCACCGGGTATGTCTTGACCAACATCTCTGTGCTCTATGCTTCCGACGAGCTCGCCTATGTGCTGGAAAAAGCCGATGTCGAGGTTCTGATCTTCGACGCGGCGTTTGCGGAGAAGGTCGCGGCCATCCATGCGCAGGTGCCGAACATCAAACATCTGATCGGGTTTGGCGGCGATCTACGCGCAACCGGCGCGGACGATTTTGAAGAGTTCCTGTCCGGCCAGCCGGACACCGGGCCCGAGGTTGACCTGTCGGAAACCGATCCCTTCTGCATGACCTATACCGGCGGCACCACCGGGCGGCCGAAGGGCGTGCTGTGCAGTCACCGCGCACGCAACATCACTGCCCACACGGTGATGGTCGAGGAGGCGATCGACGAGCGCGACAAGGTCGGCATCGTCACCCCGCTGTTCCATGTCGCCGCCCTCAACATCATGTTCCAGCCGGCCATACTTGCCGGCGCCACCGCGCTGTTCCTGCCGAAATGGGACCCGGCCGACTTTGTGCAGATGGTCGAGCGGCATCGGATGACGGCGAATTTCATGGTGCCGACCCAGGCCGCCATGCTGCTCAACGACGGGAGCTTCGATGCGGCCCGGCTCGGCAGCTGGCGCAAGGTGAGTTTCGCCGGTGCGCCGCTGCCCGACTGGGTGCAGGTCGAGCTGCGCGCGCGGCTGCCGGATCTCGCCATCACCCAGATCTACGGCCAGTCGGAGATGGGGGTGATCGCCGTCATCCGCGACTGGTATCTCCCCGAAAAGCTCGGCAGTGTCGGCCGGCAGGCCTACAATGTCGACACGCGGGTGGTGCTGCCGGACGGCAGCGACGCGGCGCCGGGCGAGATCGGCGAGGTGGTCTCGCGCGGCGACAATCTCATGCTGGAATACTACAACGAGCCGGATCAGACCGCCGAGTTCTTCAAGCTGGGTGATGGCTGGGGCTGGTCCGGCGACCTCGCCACCATCGACGAAGACGGGTTCATCACCCTGGTCGACCGCTCCAAGGACATGATCATTTCCGGCGGCGAGAACATCTATCCGAAGGAAATCGAGACGGTCATCTACGAGCTGGACCAGGTGGCCGAATGCGCGGTGTTCGGCGTGCCGGACGACAAATGGGGCGAAGTTCCGGCCGCCTACATCCAGCTCAAGCCCGGCACTGTGCTTGCCGAGGATGCGGTCACCGAACATTGCGCCGGTAAACTCGCCCGCTTCAAGCGGCCGCGCACGGTCAAATTCGTTGACGACTTTCCGAAAACCCCGATCGGCAAGATCCAGAAGAACGTGCTCAAGGAAGAATACTGGGCCAGCCGGGAGAAGAAAATCTGATGGCCGTCTCCCGCCCCGCGCTGCCGCTCGAGGACAACGTCCCTTTTGGCATCGCCTACATGCTCTTGACGACCATGTTCTTCGTCACGCTCGACGCGACGGCCAAAGTCCTCATGGACACGCTGCCGGTGGCGCAGGTGGTGTGGTCGCGGTTCATCTTCCACATGGTTTTCGTGTCGGTGCTTCTGGGACCCCGGCTCTTCACCTACATCCGCTCCAACACTTTGAAGCTGCAATTGGCGCGGTCCGCCCTGATGGTCATCACCAACGCCCTGTTCTTCATTGGCCTGCAGTTCGCCGCCCTGACGACGGCGACCTCGATCATCTTCCTGGGGCCGATCTTCGTCACCATTCTGGCGATCCCGCTGCTCGGCGAAAGCGTCGGCGTGCGGCGCTGGGCCGGTGTCGCCTTCGGCTTCATCGGCGCCATGATCATTATCCGGCCGGGATCGGGCGTGCTCGACTTTGCGGCGATCTTCTTTCTCGGCACGGCGTTCACCCACGCCTGTTATCAGATCATGACCCGCAAGATCCGCGACGTGGACCATCCCTACACCACGCTGATCTATACGGCTGTGGTGGGGGCCGCGGTGCTGAGCTGTATCGTGCCGTTCCAGTGGGTGACGCCGAACCTCATGCAACTGGGCCTGATGGCGCTGCTTGGCGCCTGCGGGGCGGTCGGCCACTACTTCCTGATCAAGGCGCTGCAGGCGGCGCCCGCCGCGGCGGTGGTGCCGTTTTCCTATACCTCACTCCTGTGGGCGACCTTGTACGGGTTTTTCCTGTGGGACGAGTTGCCGGATCTTTGGACCATCGTCGGCGCCGCCGTGATCGCCTGTTCCGGGCTTTACATCTTCTACCGCGAGCAGCAGCTGAAACGGCGGGCGGCAGCGGCGCAAAGTGCCGAATAGACTTGATCCCCGGCCCGGAAACACGCACGCTTGGCCCCATGAACTGCCCGCCAGAGTGGCAGACCAAAAACGACAAGAGGGAGATTGCGTAATGAGATCCATCGTGAAATCTGCTTTGAGCGTCGGTGTGGCCGTGGCCGGGCTGGCGATTGGCAGCGTTGCCGCCATGGCGCAGGAAGTCACCTTGAAGGTGCATCATTTCCTGCCGCCCAAGGCGACCACCCACGCCAAGGTGCTGGTGCCGTGGAAGGCCGCCGTCGAGGAACAGTCGGGTGGGCGCATTGCGGTGCAGATCTTTCCCGCCATGCAGCTTGGCGGCAAGCCGCCGCA
>JAJFHL010000190.1 GCA_021775615.1 Hyphomicrobiales bacterium | reverse complement strand
ATGAGCGACCATCAAACCGCACAGCATCGAGACAAACTGCTGGCGATGAAAAAGGAACTTGTCGCTGAGTCTCACTCCACCGAGGATGCGCGCAAACCGGTTATGCTGGACCAGCAGTCGGTTGGCCGGCTTTCGCGCATGGATGCCTTGCGGTCCCAGGCCATGCAGCTTGAAACCGAACGGCGCCGCAAGGGTACGTTGTTGCGCATAGAGGCCGCCCTGGCGCGCATTAACGAAGACGAATTCGGCTACTGCATTGCCTGCGGTGAACCGGTTGGCGACCGCCGCCTCGAAAACGATCCCAGTGCGGCAACTTGTGTTAAGTGTGCCCAAGGGTCTTAACAGTACGGGATCGGCCATCTCCGGCTGAGCATGCGATGGACAAACTGCCTTTTGACGATCTCCGCGCCGTCCAGACACTTCGCGATATCATGCTGGCGCTGCGGACACCGGTGACCGGGTGTCCGTGGGACCTGGAGCAGGATTTCGCTTCGATCGCTCCCTACACGGTCGAGGAGGCATACGAGGTCGCCGATGCCATCGAGCGCAACCACATGGAAGACCTGTGCGACGAGCTCGGCGATCTTCTCCTGCAGGTCGTTTACCATTCCCAGATGGCAAGCGAGCGGAACCTGTTTACCTTTGACGATGTCGTTGAAGCGGTTTGCGCCAAAATGATTCGCCGTCATCCTCACGTGTTCGGCGATGCGGAGGCTCGCACCGCCAGCGCCGTCAAAGGGTTCTGGGAAGCGATCAAGCTACAGGAAAGCGCCGACAAGTCACAGGCCTCCGGCGATTCCACCGAGAGCGAGCCGGCCAGTGCCCTTGATGGAGTTCCCGTTGCCCTCCCCGCCTTGATGCGTGCGGTGAAGCTGCAACGCAAAGCGGCCCGGGTCGGCTTCGACTGGCCGGACCTTGGGCCCGTCGTCGACAAGATCGAAGAGGAACTTGTCGAGCTCAAACATGAAGTCGAACACGGCGATCGCCAGGCAGCCGAAGAAGAGATCGGCGACTTTCTATTCGCAACCGTCAATCTGGCGCGGCACTTACGGATAGAACCCGAGGCCGCGCTTCATGCGGCCAGTGCAAAGTTTTCGCGCCGGTTCAGGTCGGTCGAGCACAAGCTCACCGAAAGCGGCAAAAGTCCGCAGGATGTTTCCCTGGAGGAAATGGACGGATTGTGGGACGAAACCAAACGGGAAGAATGACCAGTCCTTCAGAGCGGCTCGCTCAGGCGCCCATCGACACCACGGAGATGGACTTGCGCGTCAGTACACTCAACTTGGGTTCAGGCACCCTGATCCGCAACCGGCTCGATCCGTCGTCCTCGTCCTTGCGTTCCAGCACCTCGGCATTCTGGTAAATCCAGTGCAGACTGGCCCCTTCTTCGGGCGGCACCCGTACCACCATTTCCTGCGATCCCTGCGACAGGACATCCCCAAGCAACTCGAGCAACCGGTCACTCCCCTCCCCGGTCACCGCCGACATCATAACGACGTCATGCCCGGCCCGTGTCGCCTGATGATCGGCAAACGCGCGTGCTTCCGCATCCAGGAGGTCACACTTGTTCCAAACTTCAATGATGCGTCCCCGTCGCAGTTCGTCGAGGCCAAGCTGTTCCAGCACGTCTTCGACGTCCCTGCCCTGCGCTTCCGTGTCCGCATGCGAAATGTCGCGAACATGAACGATGACATCCGCTTCAAGCACCTCTTCCAGCGTCGCCCTGAAGGCGGCGATCAAGGTGGTCGGCAGATCGGAGATGAAACCGACCGTATCAGACAGCACGATCGAACGGCCGTTCGGCAGCACGACTTCGCGCATGGTCGGATCGAGCGTCGCGAACAGGAGGTCCTCCGCCATCACGTCGGCATCGGACAGATGGTTGAACAGAGTCGATTTTCCCGCATTGGTGTAGCCGACAAGCGCCACCACCGGATAAGGGACCTTGCGTCGGCTGACCCGATGCAGCTCACGTGTTTTCTTAACCGCCTCCAGTTGCTGCTCCAGACGCGTGATGCGGTTCTGAATCATACGGCGGTCCGCTTCGATCTGGGTCTCGCCCGGTCCGCCTACGGTCCCCAGGCCGCCGCGCTGACGCTCAAGGTGCGTCCACGAACGGACAAGGCGGCTCTTCTGATACGTCAGGTGCGCGAGTTCGACCTGCAGCCGGCCTTCCTTGGTTCGCGCCCGCGCACCAAAGATCTCCAGTATCAGGCCGGTCCGGTCCAGCACCTTGGCCTTCCACACCCGCTCGAGGTTGCGTTGCTGCACCGGGCTCAGGGCCGCATTCACGATGACAAGTTCGGCATGGGTTGCGGCAACTATTCCGGCGAGCTCCTCCGCCTTTCCCGCACCCATGAAGGTTGCCGGCACAATCTTCTGGACGGCGACGACAAAGGTCTCGACGATATCGAGATCGATCGCCCGCGCCAGCCCCACCGCCTCCTCGAGTTTGGTTTCGGCGGAGCGCCTCGGCACATCCGACATCGCTCCGCGCGCCGCCTTGCTCCTGGACGCAGATCTGGTTTCCACATGGATAACCAGTGCCGGCGTTCGTTCCGCCGGCTCCACTTGAAACGGTCTCGGCCCTTTTTTGCCGGAGAGGGTTTCAGCAGATGTTCTGTTGGAATCATGTTCCAAGTCTGGAGCTACTCCTACCGCACCGCACTTGAGCTCAACCGCTATTCTGAACTTGCCTCATCATCGAACAGCTGTATCGGCTGACTGGGCATAACCGTGGATATCGCATGTTTGTAAACAAGCTGCGACAGGCCATCACGGCGCAACAACACGCAAAAATTATCAAACCAGGTGATAACACCTTGAAGCTTGACCCCGTTGACCAGGAATATCGTTAAAGGCGTCTTTTGCTTCCTTACCTGATTGAGGAATGTATCTTGCAGATTTTGTGATTTTTCCGCAGCCATTGTGGTCCCCGCTTATGCTGGACGGCGTACCACCGCACTCACCCATTAGGTCGCCGCACCCGATGCCATTTTGGCACCCTGATTCTCATTCTGCAGTCCAGGTGACCATAGAAATAGCACAGGAAACCCATGCCTGACCACGGGATACGACAATTATCACCCTGAGGTGTAAGTCGCCCTACCGTCGTGTCAAAACGTAGAGCGCAACGCTGAGCAGCACCACAAACTCGATTCTCCCGAGAATCATGGCCGCCGAGAGCACCAGGAGTGGAAATGTGGACATTTGCCCATACAAACCGCCACCCTGCCCCACCACGTCGAATTCCGTCATCTGAAGCGCCGGGCCGGTGTTCGAAAGGCTTGAGAGCGCTGCAATGACAGCCTGCTCCACCGCCACGCCTTCGGCCCCCAGGACCACACTCACAACACCGGTCGCGAGAAGAAAGACGAAGAACATCGACCAGATCGTTTTCATGATTTGCACATCGAGCGGCTTGCCCGCGGACTGCGCCTTGGTGATACCGCGCGGATGGATGAGCCGCTTCAGCTCGCGGTGTGCCTGCGTCACCATGGAAAAAACCCTGAACACCTTGAGACCGCCCGCTGTTGAGAATGACGCGCCGCCGATGCTGCAGAGCGCCAGGACAATGGCAAACGGCACCCCGGCCGCCCCGTCCGGCGCGTTGTCGAACCCCGTCGTGGTGATCAGCGAAACGGCTCTGAACAGACCCGTGCGAACAACCTCCCATCCGCCTTCAAAGCCCAATGGGACGAACAGCAACACGGTCAACGCAACGCCCGCAACCACGACAACCGCAGCCAGATACCAACTCTCGAGGTTGTCGGCATGGGTGCCCGGAACTCTCAACAGCGCTGCCCGGTGGGCCAGGACGCTGGTCGCTCCGACAACCATGAAGACGGCCAGTATCAGCTCACAAAAGACCGAGCCATACTGCGACACATTTCCGGTGCCCGGCGTAAATCCTCCGGTCGAGATTGCCGAGAGCGACAGGCAAAGTGCATCGAATCCCGGCACACCGGTCAGCCACAGGAGGATCATGCAGATCATGGTCAAGAGGGTGTATGTCGGAAGGATATGCCGCCCCGTCGCCCAAACGCTTTTTGCCAGATCGTCACGCTCGTAACCCGGAATGGTGATGTTGATCGGCGTGCTGAGAACACCGAACGGAGCCAGCACGAGAACCGCCGTCAGGAGTGTCAGCGCACCGCCAAACCACTGCAGCAACGCGCGCCAGAAGATTACGGTCCGGGGCACCTCCGAGAGATCGCCAAGCACACTCGCGCCGGTCGTGGTCAACCCCGAGACCGCCTCGAACAATGCCTGATCGAGACCCGCAAAGCTGCCCGATGCATAAAGCGGAAGGGACGCAACAGCCGGCAGAACCAGCCATACCGCCAGCAGCAGCAGGGAAACATGAAGGCGGCTCAGCCGTTCGGTCCGCCCGCCGAAGCCGATGATGAGGGCACCCGCGATGAAGCCGCTGACGCATCCGCTGACGAAAAACGCGCCCGCCTGAGGCCATTCCCCCAGCCCGATCGCGGCTATGCAGGTGACAAATATCAGCCCGGACAGGCAACTTATCGCCCAGCCGAGCAGATTGAGAACCGTTGAGTTCAACATAACAGGATCAGAAGTATTCCAGGCTCACCCGGAACATATGTTCGACCTCGCGCACCTGGTCGGCAAGCGCAAACATCACAATGCGGTCGCGCGGCCGCACTTCCGTGTCGCCATCGGGAATGATTACCTCGCCGCCACGCACGATCGCGCCGATACGCATGCCGTCAGGCAGCTTGGCTTCGCGCAACGGTTTGCCCACGAGTGTCGCCGTCTCAAGAGCCTCGGCCTCAAGCACTTCGGCCCGCCCGTTCTGGATCGAGTGAACGCCACGTATCCGGCCCCGCCGAACGTGCTGCAGGATCGCGGAAATTGTGGTCGCCTGGGGATTGATATAGGCGTCAATACCCAGTGATTTCAGCATCGGCGTGTAGTCCGATGTGCTGACCAGGCTGAGCGCCCTCCCCGCCCCTTCCTGTTTTGCCATGAGACTGGAGAGGATGTTGACCTTGTCGTTGTTGGTCAGAGCAATGAACGCCTCTGTCTCATCAATGCCCGCCTCACGCAGGAGATCGGCTTCCAGGGCATTGCCGTTGAGAATGACCGCCTTGCGCAGGCCTTCTGCGATAAACACAGCACGCTCGCGCGAACCCTCGATGATCTTGACCTGTGTCCGCGACTGCAGCTCCTCAAGTTTGCGGGCCACATAGAAACCGACATTGCCACCACCGGCGATCACGATGCGGCGGGCTTCTTTTTCTTCATGACCGAATATCCCCAGTGTTCGTTCTGCCTGGGAACGCTCGGCGATAAGATAGGCATCGTCTCCCACCAGCATCTGATCGGAACTGTGCGGCACGAACACCCGGCCGTCTCGCACAATTCCGACCACGACGGCGGCAAGATCGGGAAACAGCTCGGTCAACTGCTCCAGGGGCGTGTTGACCACCGGGCAGTCCTCCTCGCAGGTGATGCCCATGGCGATTACCTTGTCATCGACAAAGTTGATTGTTTCGAAGGCTCCGGGAAGCGCCAGACGCCGCAGCACCATCTCACCCACCGCCATTTCCGGCGAGATGATCACATCGATGGGAAGATTGTCGCGCGAGAACAGATTGCCCCACACCGGCTGAAGGTAACTTTGCGCTCGGATCCGAGCAACCTTGGTCGGAATGTTGAACAGCGAATGGGCAACCTGACAGGCCATCATGTTGACCTCGTCGGTGAAGGTCACCGCAATGATCATATCGGCGTCTTCCGCGCCGGCGCGGTGCAGGATATCGGGGTGGGAGCCGTGTCCGACAATCCCCTGAACATCGAGCGAATCGGTGATCGTCTGGATCAGCACAGGAGAGGAGTCGACAACGGTGACGTCGTTTTGCTCAGCCGCCAGACGCTCCGCGATGCCAAAGCCAACCTGTCCGGCACCGCACACAATGACCTTCATGCCCCATGCTCCCTGACTACGGTTCGCACTGCAATTGGATTGGCTGTAAATACACGCACAAGCATAGTCCTGAGGTCACCTGAGGATCAAATGGCTATTGTTGTGTTGCTAAAGCTTCAATCGGTTCTGTATTCGCCGGTCAGACAGGCCGGCCGCAGATGGCTAGAACTCCGGCTGACCTGCCGAATTCAAGCCCAACGACTTTAATTTTCGGTGTAGAGCGGAACGTTCCATACCGACAAACTCGGCCGTCTTCGAAATGTTGCCTCCGAACCGGCTGACCTGCGCCATCAGGTATTCGCGTTCGAAGATCTCACGTGCGTCGCGCAGCGACATTGCCATGAGCTGCTGGCTGCCCTGCCCGTTCACCGCCATCGGCATGGTGTCGCCAACCTCCGCCGGCAGCATATTTGCCGTGATCTCGCTGCTGGGATCGCCGCTGGCCAGTATCAGCAGCCGCTCCACGTTGTTGCGCAGTTGCCGCACATTGCCCGGCCAGTCATGGGCCTGCAGAACCGCAATGGCATCGCTTTTGATCTTGCGCGGCGGCAACCCGGAAACCGCCGTGAACTGCTCGACGAAGTGCTCCACCAGCTCTGGAATGTCTTCGCGCCGCTCGATCAGGGTCGGCACGATCAGCGGCACGACCCCGAGGCGGTGATAGAGGTCGTCGCGGAACCGGCCTTCGGAAATTTCGTTTTCAAGATTTCGGCTGGTTGAAGAAACAATCCGCACATCGACCTTTACCCACTGGTTCCCTCCCACTCTCTGGAAGGTTTGATCGACCAGAACCCTGAGGATCTTGCCCTGGGTTTCGATGGGCATGTCGGAGACTTCGTCAATGAACAACGTGCCGCTATGCGCCTCCTCCAGGGCCCCCACGCGCGCGGCGCCGCCGCCGTCGCCTTCGGTACCGAACAATTCCGCTTCCATCCGCTCGGGCGCCATCGCCGCGGCGTTCAGGATGACGAAAGGCGCCTCGACCCGCTTTGAGCAGCTGTGCAGCGTTCTGGCGACCATTTCCTTGCCGGACCCCAAAGGCCCGTGAATGAGAACGCGGCTGTTGGTGGCAGCAACTTTATCAATCGACAGCCTGAGCGCTTTCATGGCCGCCGAACCGCCGACGAGTTGCGCTTCGGTTCCGGCCCGCCCGCGCAGCTCTTCGACTTCGCGTTTCAGCCTGCGCGTCTCCAGCGCCCGGGTGATCACAAGGATCAGGCGGTCTGCCTTGAACGGCTTTTCGATGTAGTCATATGCGCCCTGCTTGATCGCGGACACCGCCGTTTCGATGTTGCCATGGCCGGAGATGATCACCACCGGAAGATCCGGATGCGCGCGCTTGATCACATCCAGCAGCTCTAGGCCATCGAGCCGGCTGCCCTGAAGCCAGATATCGAGCACCACGAGTGACGGTCGCCGCTCTTCGATACATGCAACAGCACTGTCACTGTCATGTGCCAGCCGGGTTTCGAACCCTTCGTCTTCGAGGATACCCGCGATCAGCTCGCGAATATCCTTTTCATCGTCAACGATCAAAATGTCCGAGGCCATTACTGCTCCACTTGACCCATCGCTTACGCCCCAATGGATGTCGTCTTCTTGGCCGGTCGGTGGCCAGAAGATTTCGGCACGTCGCCACCCGATGCCTCACGGGTCATCGGAAACTCCAGTCTCACGAGTGCGCCGATGTTGCCCGCCGCATCGGCCGGTGCATCAACCAGGATGATCCGGCCGCCGTGTTCCTCCATGATCTTCTTCACAATCGCCAGCCCGAGACCGGTGCCTTTTTCCCGAGTGGTCATGTAGGGTTCGACCAGACGGAGGCGGTTTTCGTTCGGCAGTCCAATGCCGTTGTCCGCCACATCGACACGCACCTTTCCACCCTGCACATTCACCGCCACATCTATCTGCCCCTTGCAGTCGGGATCTTTCTGCACACGCGCTTCGATCGCTTCGGTGGCGTTCTTGATCAGGTTCGTAACCGCCTGTGTGACCAGGCGGCGGTCTATGTCGGTGATAACCGCCTCGTCGGTGTTGGTGAACCCAAAGGCAATGTTGGAGGAGCCGACACGCTGAAGCACCATCGCCTCCTTGACGATCTCGACAATGTTCTGGCGCTCCATCACCGCCTTCGGCATCCGGGCGAACGTCGAGAACTCATCGACCATGCGCCCGATGTCTCCGACCTGCCGGATAATTGTGTCGGTACATTGCTCAAACACCGTCGGATCGCTGGTGATTTCCTTCTGATACTTTCTCTTGAGGCGCTCGGCGGAGAGTTGAATCGGTGTCAGCGGATTTTTGATCTCGTGCGCGATCCGTCGTGCAATGTCCGCCCAGGCCGAGTTGCGCTGGGCCGAAACCAGCTCGCTCATGTCGTCGAAGGTCACAACATAGCCGTGCGCGGCCTCGCTTGACTGCTCCGTGGTGACCCGCACCAGGAAACTGCGCTCCTCCTCCGCTGCTCCAAGTGTAATCTGCCCCTCGGCGGATCCGGATGCCTTGTTGCGTGCCTTGTCGAGAATTGCTCCCATTTCCGGCACCGTTTCGCCGAGAACACTGCCGAACAGATCCCGCTCTTTCATGGCCAGGAGTTTTGGCGCGGACCGGTTGACCAGAGTGATCTTGCCGTCCTGGTCCAGACCCAGCACACCCGCCGTCACGCCGGACAGAACGGCCTCGGTGAATCTGCGGCGCTCGTCCAGCATGGTATTGGCATCGATCAGTTCGTCGCGCTGCGAGCGCAACTGACCCGTCATGTTGTTGAAGGTTCGTCCGAGTGTCGCAAGGTCGCCCTCGTCGCGGCGAACCGGAACTTTAACGTCGAGCTGCCCCCGGGACACCGTTCGCGCCGCATCCACGAGACGGACAATCGGTTGCACCATGCGGTCCGCAACCCAGAACCCTAACCATATGTCCGCCTGAAGGAATATCAGGGACACGCCGATATACATCAGCGCTAATGTCAGTTGCACCCCGTAGCGCGACGTCTCGAGCGCATCATATTCTTCCTTGCCGGCCAGCGTCTTGCGCAGGTGATTGACCACCAGTTCATCAATGAATCTGTGGACGTAAAGATACAGCCCGTCATATCCCTTGATCCTGATCACCGCGCGCACCAGGTTGTTTTCACCGGGGTTCAGGACCACAGCCTCATTCTTGTCAGCCTGATCGAACGCCCACTCAGGCGGATTGGTGAAGGTAATTTTTGCGTCGATAACCGCCCTCGTACTGGCTTTGCCGGCTCTGTCGATCAGGAAAGACGCATGCAATCCCCGC
>JAJFHL010000189.1 GCA_021775615.1 Hyphomicrobiales bacterium | reverse complement strand
TGGCAAGTTGGGCAGGCCACTGGTTGAAACGACGGTGTGAATATCCGCATCGTCTCTTGCACGGAGTATGGGCAAGACGTGCCGGGTCAGGATCAGGGAGCCAATGGCAGCCGAAGCGACGCAGTTCTGAATGTCTGTATCGCTGATGTCAGCCATGGAGCCTGGCAGCCACATTGCCCCGTTATGGATAAGCCCGTCGAGATCAGGATGCTCCCGGGCCAGTTTTTTGCCGGCTGCAGCGCAGCTCGCTGCATCTGCAAGGTCGCAGGTCAGCGCCTCGGCTGTATGTCCGGTGCGATCCCGGATGGTATCGACCACCCTCGTCAGAACCTTGTCCTTGCGGGCAAGCAGCACGGGTCTGGCGCCGGCATCCGCCATGACAACAGCCAGTGCCGCACCGAGCCCACGGCGCGCGCCGGTGATGGCAAACTTCCGTCCTGAAATTCGCATTAGCGGCTCCTCGTGTGCGGTGTGGCACTCCGCCATCGCTATCGCCAGGCGTCCGGTCATGCAGGTATATTCTCCAGATAATTTATAAAGAAAATACTTTATTAATTATCTGGTATCAAGGAAGAAATGCACGAGATCGTTAGCATGCACCCCCAAAAGATGTTTGCGGATCAGCAACCGGAGGGCCCGCGGAACGCGGTGGCGTAACCGGGCACCACACCTTCCGCCGCCTCAATCCAGCGAGACGAACACCTTTGTTTCAAGCTGTTCTTCCGGCGTCGTTTCAGGGGTGTTGAGGTAGATCTCCCAGGTCGGCGCGCCGATCTTAAGATCGTTCTTCTCCATGTACTTCATCATCTCACCGTAACTGTCGCGCAGCCCGGCATAGGGCCCAACATGGGTGAAGGTCAGAACTTCTCCAGCCGGCGTCACGGCGGCCTTGACCAGCCCCTCCGCTTTCGCAAGATCTTCCGCGGACACCGAAAAGCCAGCGCGAAACGTCATCTTGTCGGGATCATACGTGTAGTAGACGGACAGCACTTCACCGGCGGGTTCGATCTGCTTGCTGCCCAAAAAGTCCGTTACGTTCTGAAACGCTTCGCCCATCGCCCGGCTGATATCCGACGGGTCCATGCTGCAGCTGCGTTCTTCGTAGAGATACGGCAACTCCTCAACCTCGATCAGCTCGAACTTCAGCATGATCACCTCGCGTCTCGTTGATCGGTGTATGCCGCAAGAATGAAGCGGCCGGCAGGGCCCGGCGTTGACCTGGGTCAAGAAGTGACGTTTGGGCGGCCGCTCCCGTGCAGCATCGCTCAGCCCTTGCGGCCCTTGATCCCCGACAGCGTCTTCTCGATCTGCGCCTGCGCCCTTTTCAGGTCCGCGGTCTCGCCGGCCATGAAGATGCGGCCGGAGGCGCCCATCATCTGGACGTCGACGATGGTGGCGCCGGGGGAGGCCTTTTCCGCCTCGTTGGTGGCCACTGCAGCGAACAGCGCCGGTGCCATTTCGTAGAGCAGCAGGGACTGGCCGGGCAGGATCATCGAGGCGTTGCGCATGCGGTCGAGGATGATGGCGTGCTGGTCAGAGATGTCTTCGATGATGTCGGTGTAGAGCGTCGAGGGGGCGAGCTGGTCCGCCGCCTTGGCGCCGATGCCTTTCAAGATCGCCGCGCCGGCGGCGTCGACCCTGGCCTTGTCCTTATCGTGCAGTTCCAAAAGGCCGAACTGCCGCTCCGTGAACAAGATTCCGGGCTCCATGTCGGGCGCCGCCTTGAGCGCCAGATCGAGGACCCGGTGGATCGAGAGCGCCGGCGCCACCTCGACGATGAGCGAGTGGTCGCCCTGCATGGGCGGATAGCCGCGGGCCCGTGTCGGCGCGGACATGTAGGCCGCGAACTGCGGCTGCAGGTTCTCGATCGGCAGATAGACGCGCAGGTCCGTCATAGGCCCTCACTGCCCGGGCGCGCCGCGCCCGGCTGGAAAGACAGATGGGCTTACTTGCCGCCGCTCGCCTTGAAGTGCTTGGCGAGATCCGCGTGAGGGCGCGGGATGACGTAGACCGACACCAGTTCGCCGACCTGGTTCGCGGTCTCGGCGCCGGCTTCGGTCGCTGCCTTCACCGCGCCGACATCGCCATTGATGACGACCGAGACGAGGCCGTCGCCGACTTCCTCGCGGGCGATGATTTCCACATTCGCCGCCTTGACCATGGCGTCGGCCGCGGCAAGCGCCGCCACGTAGCCTTTGGTCTCGATCATTCCGAGTGCCTGGTTTGCCATTTTCTAAGTCCTCCAGAGTTTTGGATGTAAGCGTTTCTAATTTTCGTCGATGGAGCCGATGATGAGGGCATCGACCTGGGCTTTGATGTCTTCGAAATAGCCGGCGGCGGTCGAACCTTGCGAGATCACCACCCGCTCGCCTTCGCCGCAGCCCAGGGGATCGAAGGCGACGAGACGTCCGCCGCCGTCGGTCTCCACTTCAAGCAGCGCGCCCTGGGGCAGCTGATCGATACGCTTGGTCGCCCAGATGCGGCCGATGACACGTCCTGCAATCATGTGTCGGTCCTTTCAATCTTAATGCGGCGGTGGCTGAGGCGGTCGCGCGCCAGAGGCGTCAGCTTGACCCGCTTGCCGAGCCGCACGGTCCTGGTGTCCTTTGGCAGCCTGTCGACCTGCCGTTCGGAGAAGAAGCCGGTTTCGACGACAACGGTCTCCGATGGCGGCGCGTCGGGCCCTTCCGCTGCCGTCGAAGGCGCTCCGTTGGCCAGCTTGAACACCAGCCGGCCCTGCTCGATGTCCTTGCGGGTCTTCGGGTTGTCGGCGGCCTTGAGGATTTTGCCGGCAAAGCTCGTGAGATCGGCATCGGAAGCGATCGCCACGTCTTCGTGGCGCACCTCGTCGGTGCGTCCCTTCGGTTTCGCCGGCTTCGCGCCCTTGAGCTTTGCAAGCTCTTCGGCGAGCACTTCGCGGATCAGCGCGGCGATGGCGGCATCGCTCATCTATTCGGCCCCCAGATTGCGCAAGGCGGTTTCCGCCGCGTCCCGGGCGCTGGGGATCTCGGCCTCGGTGCCCGAGAGATAGACCCGGCCGTTGGCGCCGATCATGCGGTAGTCGATGATTTTGATGTTGGCTGCCTTCTCCGCCTCGTTGGCCGCCAGGATGGCGTAGGAGGCGGGCTGCATTTCGAGCGTGTAGAGCGACTCGCCGGGGATGATCATGGAGCCGAGCTTGTTGCGGTTGATCAGGAAAGCGTGCTGATGATCGACCTTGGTGACCACCTTGGAGCCGAGGATGGTCGGCTTGGTGGCATCGCCCGCATCGGCGCCGATGGCCTCGAGCACGGCGGCGGCGCTGGCCTTCACCTCCGAGGTCTCGCGACTGTGGAACTCAAGGTAGCCATATTGTCTTTCTACGACCAGAATCCCGGCTTTCACGTCGGCGTGTTTTACGGCGATGTCGGTCAGCGCCTCGATGTCGAGCCCCGGCGCCACCTCGATGATCTGCGCCGCCATGCCGGAACGCGGCAGCGAACCGCGCATCCATGTGGACATGTAGCACAGGGTCTGCGGCTGCAGCTGGTCGAGAAAGATGAAAGATCTGAGCTCGCCCATTGTCAGTCCTTCAGCACGGAACGGAGTTCTTCGGCGATGATGGCGCGGATCTGCTCGCGCAAGTCGTCCTGGCCGCCGGCGCCAGAAGCAGCGCGGTCGCGCTTCGGCCGGGTCTCGCCCGGCACACCGTCGGACGGCGCCCTGGGCAATGGGCCCGGATGGGTCACGGCGCCCATATCGAGCGTGCCCGGCGCGCTCTCATCGCTCTCGCGCCAGGCGACGCGGGTCCAGTTGACGAGGTGCTGCGGGCCGATATTCTCGCCCACCGACGAGCGGCCGAAGAAGCCGGTGCCGACGGTGAAGGTTGGCGCAAGCGCTGTCTCGAACCCGGAGGCGCCCTGGCTGCACGGCGCGTTGACGACGACCCGGTAGGCTTCGACGGCGGCGGAGAAGGCCATGACGTTTTGGGTGCTGGTGGAATGAACCGCCGCCGAATGCCCGGCGCCGGACAGCCGCAAAAGCGCGCGGGCCTGCATCACCGCCTGGGAGAGGCTGGTCGCCACGTAGAAGCCAAGCACCGGGCAGAGCTTTTCGCGCGACAGGTTTTCACCGACACCGATCATGTCGATGGGCGTCACCAGAACCTTGGTGGATTTCGGCACCCTGAAGCCCGCCTGTTCGGCGATCCATGGGGCGTCGCGCCCGACCGCCTCTACATTGAAGCCGCGGGCATGGAAGAGGTAGGACCGCAGGGCCGCGGTCTCGTCGTCCTTGCAGATATGCGCGCCCGCTCTGGCGAGTTCGCGTTTCAGCTTGTCGGCGATGGTGTCGAGGGTGATCAACACAGACTCATTGGTGCAGAGCACCGAATTGTCGAACGCCTTGGAAGCGGCGATGTGGCCGGCGGCGGCTTTCAGGTCCGCCGTGTCGTCGACCAGCACCGGCGCATTGCCGGGCCCGACGCCGATCGCCGGGTTCGACGAGGAATAGGCCGCGCGCACCATGGCGGTGCCGCCGGTGGCGAGGATCACGTCGGTCTTTTCCGACCGCATGAACTCGTTGATGAGCGGAATGGACGGGTCCTTGACGATCTGGATGACCGCTTCCGGCGCGCCGGCCGCTTCGGCGGCTTGCGCCAGCATGTTGGCCGCATCGGTGCAGCATTCGCGGGCAGCGGGGTGCGGGCAGAGCACCACCGCATTGCGGGTCAGGAGCGCACAGAGGATCTTGAAATTGACCGTGGCGATCGGGTTGGTCGACGGCACAAGGGCGAAGATGACGCCGGCCGGCCGCGGGATTTCCACCATGCCGGTGGCCTCGTCGAGCCGCGGATTGACGAAGTCGCGGTCCTTGTAGAAGTCGAGGAACGGCACGCTGGAGAGCTCATTCTTGAGGGTCTTGTGTTCGGCGACCCCGAAGCCGGTTTCCTTCACCGCCCATTCGGCATAGTGGCCGGCCCTGGCGAAGGCGGCCTTTGCCGTGGCTTCGGCGATGGCGAGCGTGCGCTCGCGGTCGTAGCGCTGGAACACCTGGGA